>NZ_JBHLZP010000085.1:0-215 GCF_042429965.1 Actinoallomurus acaciae | reverse complement strand
ACCGCGTCGCGGGTTCGTGTCCGGCTCGTCGACGGTGGTGGGGTGGTGTTTGGTGTGGTGTCGGGTTCGCCGGTCGCGACCGCGTCGTGGGTTCGTGTTCGGCCCGTCGACCGCGGTGAGGTGGCGTTTCCTGTGATGTCGAGCTCGCCGGTCGCGGCCGCGCTGGCGGCTCGTGTTCGGTCCGCCGCCGGTGGCGAAGCGGCGTTTCGTGCGAT
>NZ_JBHLZP010000084.1:0-22604 GCF_042429965.1 Actinoallomurus acaciae | reverse complement strand
GGCCGGACCGGACCCGTACACGCCGCGCGCGGACGAGGAGGGCGACGGTCACCGGCCCGCGGACGAGACACCGGACGCGAAACCGCCGCGCACTCGGCGCACCCCGCCCGGAGACGTGAAGGTGGCCGGCGCGCCCCTGAACCCGGGCGACCGCGACCGTCCGGACTCGTGGTCGACGATGCCGAACCCGACGCAGGACGAGCCGGAGACCGCGTCCGGCGAGGACACGGACGCCGGCACGGCGACGGCCGGGGACCCGGCACGAGACGACGCGGCGGAGGACACCGTCACCGACCGCCGCAAGGACCGGAGCCCGCGCGGCCCGTTCGACCCCGTCGACGGGAACGGCACGGACGGCGGGGACACGACGGCCCCGGACGAGCCGTACGGCGACGAACCCGCGCGGCCCTGACCGTCAAGCGTCTTCTTCCGCGTCCTTCTCATCCCTCTCGTCCTTCTTGTCCTCGCCGTTCTCCTCGGGCCGCTTGCCGTCCGCCGCGAGGATCACCCTGCGGGTCGCCGTCCACGCGGCGGTGAACAGGATGAACCGCGACGCGAGGTTGATCCACACCAGCAGCCCGACGATCACGGCGAACGAGGCGTACACCGGGTTCCGCAGGGTGTGCGCGATGAACAGGGCGCCGACGATCTTGAGCACCTCGAACCCGATGGCGCCGAACAGGCATCCGCGCAGCAGGTGACGCCAGGACGCCTTGGTGCCGGCGAGCGTGGTGAACAGGATGAAGAAGATCAGGCCGTCGGCGACGACGGCGACGGACAGGGCGATGAGCCGCAGGAGGGTGCCGGCGCCGGTCACGTCCGCGAGGCCGAGCCAGCCGAGCACGGCGTGCGTGGCCGCGGAGGATGCCGAGGAAAGGGTCACCGAGGCGAGCAGCGCGAGGCCGAGCAGGCACAGCACGCCGAGGTCGCGCAGCCGGTTGACGACCGGGTTGCCCTCGCCCTCGGCGCCCTGCCAGATCGTGCGCAGCGACTCGCGCCAGACCCCCATCCAGCCGAGGCCGCTCCAGGCGAGCCCGAGGAGGGCGAACACGCTCGCGCCCGCCTTGGCCGCGGCGATCTGGTCGACCGGCAGCCGATGGGCCAGTTCGGGCACGATCTGGTCGATCGCCTTGGCGACGGCGTCGCGCGCGTGCGGGCTGATCGCCACGATGTAGCCGGTGACGGCGAACGCCAGGGCGACCAGCGGAAAGAACGACAGGAAGCCGTAAAAGGTCAGGGCCGCGGCCATCCGGTCGCCGCGCTGGTCGCGGTACCGGATGTAGGCGCGGCCGAGATGGTCGACCGTACGCCAGCGGGCGCGCGCCCGGCGCAGCACGCGCTTCACGCCTTCTTCGGCCGAGCCGACCCACTGGCGCACACTGTCCAGGACCGCCGTCATTTCGACGGACTACCCCGGCGGGGCGCAAAGATTCAAAAACCAAAACCTGAAGTCGGCATCATCCCGAAACGCCCGCGCCGAACGTGAAGTCGCGTCGCGGCCGCCAGACTCCGTCGGCACCGTGCTCGTAAAGCGAGAATCCCCAGACCGGAAAGTCCGCCTCGTATTCGGACAGCTCCTTGAACGCCCGGTCGAGCAGGTCGTCGGCCAGGTGGTGGGCGACGGTGACGTGCGGGTGGTAGGGGAAGTTCAGCGTGTGGTCGAACGGGCCACGGCGTATGCGCAGCTCCAGGTGCTCGCACTCGCTGATCCCCATGGCCAGCGCGACGAACACCACCGGCGAGACCGGACGGAACGTCCCCGTGCCCCGCAGCATGATCCGGAACGGGCGCTCCCGCGCCGCCACCGCGCGCAGGTGCTCCTCGATCCCCTCCAGCGCCGCCGAGGCGATCCGCAGGGGCGGCACCAGCGTGATGTGCGTCGGGATCGAGGGAGCGAGGGGATCGCCGAAGGCCTCACGTGACCGCTGGAGCTCCCGGCCGTACGGGTCGGGTATCGGGATGGCCACCCCGATGGTGCGCTCCGCCGGGTCAGGCACGGCCCAGGAACCCGACCCGATCGCGAACGGCGTCCATGGTCTGCCGGGCGACCGCGCTCGCACGGTCGGCGCCGCGGGCCAGCAGGCGATCGAGCTGTGCTTCGTCGGCGAGGAGCTTTTCGGTGCGCTCGCGAATGGGCGTGAACGTGTCGAGCACGGCCGCGGCGAGGTCCTTCTTCAGCGCGCCGTACCCCTGGCCCGCGTACCGGCGCTCCAGGTCGGGGATGGACGTCTCGCTCAGCGCGGAGTGGATGCGCAGGAGGTTGGTGACGCCGGGCTTGTTCTCCTCGTCGGCGACGATCTCGGTGCCCGTGTCGGTCACCGCGCGCATCACCTTCTTGCGCAGCGGGCCCGGCTCGTCGAGCAGGTCGAGGATGCCCTGCGGCGACGATGAGGACTTGCTCATCTTGGCCGTCGGCTCCTGCAGGTCGGTGATCTTCGCGGTGGCCTCGGGAATGAAGGCCTCCGGCGTCACGAACGTCTCGCCGAACCGGTGGTTGAAGCGCTGTGCGAGCGTGCGGGTCAGCTCCAGGTGCTGCCGCTGGTCCTCGCCCACCGGCACCTGGTCGGCCTGGTAGAGCAGGATGTCGGCGGCCTGGAGCACCGGGTAGGTGAACAGGCCGATCGAGGTCGCGGAGGTGCCCTGCTTGGCCGACTTGTCCTTGAACTGCGTCATCCGGCTCGCCTCGCCGAACCCGGTCAGGCAGCCCAGGATCCACGCCAGCTCGGCGTGCTCGCGCACGTGGCTCTGCACGAACAGCGTGCTGCGCTCGGGGTCGATCCCGATCGCGAACAGCTGCGCGGCCGCCACCCGGGTGCGCCGCCGCAGCACCGCCGGGTCCTGCGGGACCGTGATCGCGTGCAGGTCGACGACGCAGTAGAACGCGTCGTGCGTGTCCTGCATGGCGACCCACTGGCGCAGCGCGCCGAGGTAGTTGCCGAGGTGGAACGAGTCAGCGGTCGGCTGAATGCCGGACAGGACGCGCGGGCGCGCGCCGTCCGGCCGGGTGGACGGCGGATTCGGCTCGGTGGGCATACGTGAATTCTCTCAGGACTCGTCGGGCTCCGGCTCAGGGACCGGCTCGGCGACCGGCGGAGGAGTGACGCGCACCCGCGCGACCCGCCTCCCGTCCACCTCGGTGACAGAGAGACGATGCCCGCCGACCATGGTCATCTCCCCTACCTGAGGGAGATGACCGAGAACGGCCATGAGGTATCCGGCGACCGTCTCGTACGGGCCTTCGGGCAGCTCAATGCCGGTTTCGTCGGCGAAGTCGTCGATGTTCAGCAGGCCGTCGACCTCCAGCGCGCCGCCGTGCAGCCGCCGCGCCTGGGCGTCCTCGACGTCGTACTCGTCGCGGATGTCGCCGATCAGCTCCTCGACGAGATCCTCCAGGGTCACGATCCCGGCCGTACCGCCGTACTCGTCCACGACGATCGCCAGGTGATGGCCCTCGCGCCGCATCTCCGACAGCACGGCCAGCACACGCTTGCTGGCCGGCAGGTAGAGCACGGGCCGTACGACGTCGCCGACGGGCGTCGAGAGGCCGGACTGCTGCGGGTCGAGCAGGTCACGGACGTGCACGAACCCGACGACGTCGTCGTGGGACTCGCGGTAGACCGGGTAGCGCGAGTGCGGGCTGCCGGCGGCGACCTGGGCCGCCTTGCACAGTGGCGTGGCGGCGTCGAGGAACTCCACCTCGGTACGCGGCACCAGCACCTCGCGCAACTGGCGCTCCCCGGCCGCGAACACCTCCTCGATGAGGTTCCGCTCGTCCGGGGCGATCTCGGTGGTGCCCGCCACCAGCGCGCGGACCTCCTCGGCGGTGATCTTCTCGCGGGAGGCCCCCGGGTCGCCGCCCAGCATCCGCACGACGAGGTTGGTGGACTTGGACAGCAGCCAGATGACCGGACGCGAGATGATCGCCATCCGGTCGAGGAACGGTCCGACGAGCAACGCCGCGCCCTCGGCCCGCTGCAGGGCCAGGCGCTTGGGTGCCAGCTCGCCGACGACCAGCGTGACGTAGGAGATGACCAGCGTGACTCCGACGACCCCCACGAACCCCGCGAGCCCCGGGGACATCCCGGTGTGCTCGACCAGGGCCTTCTTGGCGGTGTCGGACAGCGTCACGGCGCCGTACGCCGAGGAGAGCAGCGCCGTCAGGGTGACGCCGATCTGCACGACCGCCAGAAACCGGTTGGGATCGCTGACCAGCCGGGCCACGGCGGCGCCACGGCGGCCGCGGTCGGCGATCCGGCGGACCTGGCTGTCACGGAGTGAGACAAGGGCGAGTTCGGACGCGACGAACAGCGCCTCGACCAGAATGAGCGCCAAGACGATGGCGGCGCTCGCGAGCGTTCCCGTCATGGGGAGCGCCGGTGTCTATGTGGGGCGTCCATGTCCTGGTGGGTTGTCGGAACGACTAGGCCTGTAAGCGTACCCGTTCATGATTACTCGTCGAGGTAAGCCGACTCTTCGGCCTTCTGCCCCGCCGTCGGCGCCGCCTTCTGCCCCGCCGTCTGCGCCGCCGTCGGCGGGCGGCCGGGTGGAACACCCGCTTCACATGGGTGGCCGCGGCCCACGGCTACCATCGGCCTGTGACAACCTACGGACCTGGCGCAGGCACGCCGGCCACCCGCGGCGGCGGGTCGGCCTCTCCTGCTCCCGCTCCGCAAGCGCCCGTTTCCTCCCCGGCCTGAAGGCCAGGGTCTTCTCGGAGGTTCCTGATGAAGCTTCTCGTCACGGGGGGCGCCGGCTACATCGGCAGCGTCGTCGCGGCGCAACTGCTGGAGGCCGGGCACGAGGTCGTCGTGCTGGACGACTGCTCCACCGGGCACGCCGACGCGGTTCCGGCGGGCGCCCCGCTGGTCCGCGCGACGCTCCGTGAGGCGGCCGGCGACGTGCTCTCGGAGGGCTTCGACGGCGTCCTGCACTTCGCGGCCAAGTCCCTGGTCGGCGAGTCGGTGGAAAAGCCCGGCCTGTACTGGGACAAGAACCTCGGCGAGTCACTCGCCCTGCTGGACGCCATGCGCGCGCACCACACCCCGCGCATCGTCTTCTCCTCCACGGCGGCGACGTACGGCGAGCCGGAGCGCACCCCCATCCTCGAGACCGATCCCACACGGCCGACCAACCCGTACGGCGCGTCCAAGCTCGCCATCGACACGACCCTCGCCGAGTACGCCCGCCTGTACGGGATCGGCGGGGTCAGCCTGCGTTACTTCAACGTCGCCGGGGCGTACGGCGCGTACGGCGAGCGGCACACCGTCGAGACGCATCTGATCCCCAACGTCCTCGCCGTTCCCCTCGGGCGGCGCGAGTCGGTCTCGATCTTCGGCACCGACTACCCGACCGCCGACGGCACCTGCGTCCGCGACTACATCCACGTCGTGGACCTGGCCGTGGCGCACCTGCTCGCCCTCGACGCCTGCGCGCCCGGCGAACACGAGATCTTCAACCTGGGCAGCGGCTCGGGCTACTCCGTGCGCGAGGTGATCGACGTCTGCCGCGAGGTCACCGGCGAACCGATCCCGGCGGCCGAGAGCCCCCGGCGACCCGGCGACCCGGCCGTGCTGATCGCCTCCTCCGCCAAGATCACCGACCGGCTGGGCTGGAAGCCCGAGCGCGACCTGCGGGCGATGGTGGCCGACGCGTGGGAGTTCATCCGGTCCTGATCCCCGCTCGGGCCTGGAGCCGGGTCAGGGCGGCGTAGGCGTCCTGCCGGACCGCCACGGTGGCGTCGCCGGAACGTGGGGCTGCTCTGCCACCGCACCGATCCGCTCCTCGAACATGGCCTTGATGGTCGGCTCGCGGAGTCCGCCGACGAGCAGCCGCCGGCCGGCGCCGCGGCCGTCGTGCGGGGTTCGTGGTCGCTTCTATCGAGGGGCGTCGGGCTCCCGCATGGTCACGACGGTCCCGGTGTGCCGCGCGCGCTCGGCGGCCCAGACGAGCCGGTGGCTGTCGAGGGAGGCGCGCGCGTCGGTGAGCAGCGATGTCGGGTCTCCGGTGTCGAGGGCCGCGACGAACGCCTCCACCAGCGCCTGGTCGGCGTCGCCGTGCCCGCCGTCGAGGACGGCCTTGTCATCGCCGGTCTCGACGGTCTCGTGCCGCCCGGTGACGAAGTCGTGGACCGTGAGGCGGTGCCCGTCGCCCTCGATGGCGCCGTGCGTGCCGAAGACACGGGTCCGGCGGGAGCTCATGGGCGTGAACGCCGTGACGGTGAGCGAGGCGGTGACGCCGCCCTCGTACTCGATCATGACGACCTGCTGGTCGGCGACGTCGTTGTCGCCGGTGTACACGCATCGCCCGTACGGGCCGGTGCGCAGCGCCTCGCGTACGCCCTCCGGCGAGGTGTCGGCGGTGAGCGCGGTGTGCGGCCATCCCCGCTGCTCCGGGTCGCCGGCGAAGCGGAAGTAGATGCGTGGGGCGGAGTACGGGCAGTCGGGCTCGACCACACAGTCCAGGCAGCGGTCGGCCGCCCCGGCGGGACGGTTCTCCGGCCGGAAGTGGATCAGACCGCCGAAGGAGGACACGCGCCGCGCCGGCCGCCCGATGACGTGGGCGAGCCAGTCGACGTCGTGGCAGCACTTGGCGAGCAGCATCGGCGAGGACCCGTGCTCGCTGCGCCAGTTGCCGCGTACGAACGAGTGGGCGAAGTGCCACCAGCCGACCGGTTCCAGGTGCTGGACGTTGATCACGTCGCCGATCCGCCCTTGGTCGAGCAGGCCCTTGAGCGCACGGGTGTAGGCGGAGTAGCGCATGACGTGGCAGACGGCGAGCATGACACCGGACCGTTCGACCGCCTCGGCGATCTTTCGCGACTCGACCTCGGTGGGCGCCATCGGCTTCTCGAGCAACAGGTGGTAGCCGAGCCCGGCGAAGGCGACCGCAGGCTCGACGTGGTGCGCGTCCTGGGTCGCAACGATCATCGCATCGGCGAGCCTGGGCCGGGCGGCGAGGTCACGCCAGTCGGTGAAGACGTTCTCGGGCGCCAGGCCATGCTCGACGGCAGTCGCCGCACGGCGACCTTCGTCCGGCTCGGCCACCGCGACCACCCGGGCACGCCCGCTCGCCGCAGCATGACGCGCATAGGCCTGCCCGCGAATACCCGCCCCTGCCACCGCCAACGTGACCGGCATGCCTCGCCTCACTTGTCAGAGGAAGTTCGTCTAACAATGAGCCCGCCGATACTGAAGTCAAGGGGGTGCGCCACGGAAGAGGGCGACACCCTGCCACGTCTGCGCCGACATGCTCGCCCTGCACGCACGCGGCCCCGGACGCTGAGCGAGATCGGCGAGACCACCGGGTTGTCGCGTCCGACGGTGGAGGGCGTCGTCCGCCATCGCGTCGTACGGGAACCGCCACCGGAGCCCGGGGGCGCGGGACGCCCGGCACGGCGCTTCCGGGTTCGCCGCCGACGAGGGGTTCATGGCCGGCGCCGAACATCGCCGTGCACACGATCCTCGTCATCCTGGCCGACCTGGAGGGCGGGGTACGCAACGCCCTCCGCACAGAGGTGAGCCCGTCGCGGAACGCCGACGGGCGGCTCGCGGCGACCCACCGCGAGCCCTTGACCGCTTGCCCGGCGTCGGGCGACGCGCCGTCCAGCCGCCTCCTCGCCGTCGGGGTCGGCGCGCCCAGCATCGTCGGCGCGGTGACCTGGTGCACGGCACTGCCCAGCTGGACCGGCCTGGGGATGTCCACAGCCGCCACGGCCACCGGCCTGCCGGGGCGCCGCGTCGAACACCGACGCCAGATCCTCCGCCGAGGGCACGGCGGCCAGCAGTCGGTCCGGGGCGCCCTCCCAGCGCAGCACCCGAAGCGGTTTCAGCTCGCTCGCCCCGCCCGGCGGCCGCGCTGGATCCGGCCGCCGATGAGGATGCCGGCGGCGATCCGGTTGCCCGCGAGCAGGACCCGGCGTCGCGCATGTGCCGGACCGAGCCACGCCAGTGCTCGGCGACGGCCGCCAGGTCGGCGTCATTCCCCACGATCATGTCTCCACGCCCGCGTTCTCCACGCCCGCGTTCTCCACGCCCGCGTTCTCCACGGCCACGTTCTCCACGGCCACCGACGCAGGCAGGGCCGGACCGGTCCGGCCGGGCAGGTCCGCGCTGGTCGTGGTGGACGGCGGCCTGTCACGCGCCGACGACCTGATCATCGCCGGACTGTGCGAACCCCGCACCGATCGGACTCTGCCCGAACCTCCCGGAGATCGGGGCGGGAGCCCTGAGGGACGAGGCGGTCACGACCGGCGCCGTCCGCCGGACTCTGCCCGCATCCCCGGAGACCGTGGCAGGAGTCCCGGGGACGGACGAGGCGGTCGCGACCGGTGCCGTCCGCATCGTCCTGGAGCGGGCCACCGAGCCGCTGTTCCCCGCTGGCCTGCCGCTATGATCGCTCCTCGATTCGAGGAGCGGTGACATGAGCTTCCGTGAGACCTACGGGCGCGAGCCGGACGGGGTCTGGCACGCGCCGGGCCGGGTCAACCTGATCGGTGAGCACACTGACTACAACGACGGCCTGGTGTTGCCCTTCGCGCTGCGCCAGGGCGTCACGGTGGCCGCCGCACGGCGCGACGACGGGGTGTTCGCCCTGCGTTCGCTGCAGTCGCCCGCGACCGCCGAAGTATCGGACCCGGTGCCGGGCTCGGTGGACGGCTGGGCCGCGTACGCCGCCGGCGTCGTGTGGTCGCTGCGCGAGGCCGGACACCAGGTCGGCGGAGCGTCGCTGCTGGTCGACGCGGACCTGCCGCAGGGCGCGGGCCTGTCGTCCTCCGCGGCGCTGGAGTGCGCGGTCGCGGTGGCGCTGTGCGACCTGTACGGCATCGAGGTGCCGCGACCCGAACTCGCCCGCATCGCCCAGCGCGCGGAGAACGACTTCGTCGGCATGCCGTGCGGGATCATGGACCAGTCGGCGTCGCTGCTGTGCACCGAGGGCCACGCGCTGATGCTCGACTGCCGCAGCGGCCTGTCGACGCAGGCGCCGCTCGACCTGACCGGGCTGACACTGCTGGTCATCGACACACGAGCCGAGCACGAGCTGGTGGACGGCGGGTACGCCGACCGCCGCGCGGCCTGCGAGAAGGCGGCCGAACTGCTGGGCGTACCGGCCTTGCGCGACGTCACCGACCTGGGCGAGGCGCTGTCCCGGCTAGGCGACCCGGTACTGCGCCGCCGCACCCAGCACGTGGTCACCGAGAACCACCGCGTGGAGGCCACGGTCGGCCTGCTGCGCGCGGGAGCGGTCGGGGAGGTCGGGGCGCTGCTGACGGCGTCACACCTGTCGCTGCGCGACCAGTTCGAGGTCTCGTGGCCGGAGGCCGACGTGGCGGTCGAGGAGTCGGTACGCGCGGGCGCCCGCGGCGCCCGCATGGTCGGCGGTGGCTTCGGCGGCTCGGTCATCGCCCTGACACCGACCGCCAACGCGGACCGAGTACGCGAGACCGTGACGGAGGCCTACACCCGCCGCGGCTGGACCAAGCCACGCTTCCTGGAAGCAACCCCATCCGCCGGAGCCCGCCGCCTGCACTGAACCTCACGCACTACCTGAAACCGGCCAGTCCGATAACACGGAGAAACTGGCTGTAACACTCACAGACGGCCACGGTTGAGCCGAACCGCGCTTCCTTGGACACCGGAGCCCGCCCCTCCTGCGTTGACCTCCACGCGCCGCCCGCAGCCGGCTGGTCCGAGATCGCTCCGGAGAGGACCGCGTTGCGGAGGGCTCGGGCTCCGGCGGGGGTACTTTGCGAACGGCGAACAGTCAGGTACCCAGCCCCGATCAGTGCGCTCGCCGGCATCCCGACATCGGCGTCGACCGCGAGGCGGCCCAGGTCCCGCTCTGCCATGAGGTACCCGGCGACCATCGGTGGCAGCTTCACGACGCCCTACATCACCACGATGATCAGCACAGCCCGTACCGGCTCCTCCTGACCAGCAGCACCGTCCCCAACACCACGCGCGAGCGGACGTTCCCCTCCCGCCCAGGACACTCCCCTCCCGCCCAGGACACTCCCCTCCCGCCCAGGGGGCTCCAGCCCACTTCTATTGTCAAGGGCTAGACGGCCCCTGGAGAAGGTCGGCGGGGCGCTGTGGATAACCGCCACCGCACACCACCGCACACCACCGCACACCACCGCACACCACCGCCCAAAGCCACCGCACGGGGCCACCACCCAAGCCACCGTACGGAACCCCGAGGTCACCGACCGGCCGCCGCGTCTGCGACGCTGCGCTGCTGGAGCCGCCACACGGCGGTGGCCGGAACGCGGTCTGGCCCGGTTCGGGTTTGTCCGCCTCGGCGGATCGCTGAAACGGGCGTGGCCGGTGGGTCGGAACCGTCATGCTGGGACGCATGCGGCGGTATGACGCGTTGACGGTGTTCCTCCTCCTCGTCGGAGGGGTGATCGTTCCGGTGGCCGGGTGGGTGGCCGGGGCGGTCATGTTGCTCGTCTCGCGGCGGTGGACGCTGCGTGACAAGGTCGTCGGGCTGCTGGTGTGGCCCGGTGGGCTCGCGGTCGCGGTCGGGCTCGTCGCCTTCTCGCCGACCCGCACGTGCGTCTACGTCGACGACTCGGCCGGGCATCACGGGCAGTGCACGGGCACGGCCATTCCCGGCTGGGTCGGGATTCCCCTGCTCGTGCTGGCGATCGCCGGGCCGCTCGTCACCGCCGTCCACCTCCTCCGCCGCGCGCGTCGCGCCGCGGCAGTGGGCGACCAGGCCGAATAACGCGAACGGCCGCCGAGGGCGAGCGCCCCGGCGGCCGTTCGTCGGCTGGTCAGACGAGGCCTAGCTGGCGTACCGCCTCGCGCTCCTCCTCCAGCTCGCGCACCGAGGCGTCGATGCGGTCGCGGGAGAACTGGTTGATCTCCAGGCCCTGGACGATCTCCCACTTGCCGTCCTTGCAGACGACCGGGAAGGAGGACACGAGGCCCTCCGGCACGCCGTACGAACCGTCCGAGACGACCGCCATGGAGGTCCAGTCGCCCTCGGAGGTGCCGTGGACCCAGGTGTGCACGTGGTCGATCGCGGCCGACGCGGCGGAGGCGGCCGAGGAGGCGCCCCGCGCCTCGATGATCGCCGCGCCGCGCTTGGCGACGGTCGGGATGAACGTGTCACGCAGCCAGTCGGCGTCGTTCACCGCCTGGGCGGCGTTCTGGCCGGCGACCTCGGCGTGGAAGATGTCGGGGTACTGCGTCGCGGAGTGGTTGCCCCAGATCGTCATCTTCTTGACGTCGGCGACCGCGGCGTCGAGCCGCTTGGACAACTGCGCGATCGCGCGGTTGTGGTCGAGGCGGGTCATCGCGGTGAAGCGCTCGGCCGGCACGTCGGGCGCGTGGCTCTTGGCGATCAGGGCGTTGGTGTTCGCCGGGTTGCCGACCACCAGGACGCGTACGTCGCTCGCCGCGCCCGCGTTGATCGCCTCGCCCTGCGGCTTGAAGATGCCGCCGTTGGCCTCGAGCAGGTCGCCGCGCTCCATGCCCTTCGTCCGCGGGCGGGCCCCGACGAGCAGCGCCACGTTGGTGCCGTCGAAGGCGCGCTTGGCGTCGTCGGTGACGTCAATGCCCTCCAGCAGCGGGAACGCGCTGTCGTTGAGCTCCATCGCCGTGCCCTCGGCGGCCTTGACGGCCGGGGAGATCTCCAGCAGGCGCAGCCGTACGGGAGTGTCGGGTCCCAGAAGCTGCCCTGAGGCGATGCGGAAGAGCAGCGCGTAGCCGATCTGGCCCGCGGCGCCGGTCACGGTCACATTGACGGTCATCGTTGGTTTCTCCTGCGGTACGAGGTCCTCGCCGAGCGCAGAAACTCCGTGGAGGTCTCTCGCCGTCGAGACATTCCATCGGTCAGGCTATCGTGCGGCCTTTCCGGCGGTCTTCGTGGGTACGCGAACGGGGACGCCACGGCGGGCCGCGGCGTCCCCGTCAGTGCGAAAAGCCGGGTCAGGCCTGCTTCTTCTGCAGGTTCTCATCCAGCGCGGTGAGGAACTCCTGGGTGGTCAGCCATCCCTGGTCGCCGCCGACGAGCAGCGCCAGGTCCTTGGTCATCTGGCCGCCCTCGACGGTCTCGATGCAGACCCTCTCCAGCGTGTTGGCGAACTCGGTCACCGCGGGGGTGTTGTCGAGCTTGCCGCGGTGGGCCAGGCCCCGGCTCCAGGCGAAGATCGACGCGATCGGGTTGGTCGACGTCGGCTTGCCCTGCTGGTGCTGGCGGAAGTGACGGGTGACGGTGCCGTGGGCGGCCTCGGCCTCGACCGTACGGCCGTCCGGGGTCATCAGCACGGACGTCATCAGGCCCAGCGAGCCGAAGCCCTGCGCGACGACGTCGGACTGCACGTCACCGTCGTAGTTCTTCGCCGCCCAGACGAAGCCGCCGTCCCACTTGAGGGCCTGGGCGACCATGTCGTCGATGAGGCGGTGCTCGTAGGTGATGCCCGCGGCCTCGAAGTCGGCCTTGAACTCGGACTCGAAGACCTCGGCGAACAGGTCCTTGAAGCGGCCGTCGTAGGCCTTGAGGATCGTGTTCTTGGTCGAGAGGTAGAGCGGGAACTTGCGGTCGAGCGCGTACCGCATGGTCGCGCGGGCGAAGTCGCGGATCGAGGAGTCGAAGTTGTACATCCCCATCGCGATGCCGCCGTCCGGGAAGTCGGCGACCTGGAACTCCATCGGCTCGGAGCCGTCGGCGGGCTCGAACGCGATCGTCACCTTGCCGGGGCCGGGGACGACGAAGTCGCTGGCGCGGTACTGGTCGCCGTGGGCGTGGCGGCCGATGATGATGGGCTTGGTCCAGCCGGGGACGAGACGGGGGATGTTGGAGACGACGATCGGCTCGCGGAAGACGACGCCGCCGAGGATGTTACGGATGGTGCCGTTGGGCGACCGCCACATCTTCTTCAGGCCGAACTCCTCCACCCGGGCCTCGTCGGGGGTGATGGTCGCGCACTTGACGCCGACGCCGTGCTCCTTGATGGCGTTGGCGGCATCGATGGTGACCTGGTCGTCGGTCGCGTCCCGGTGCTCCATCCCCAGGTCGTAATACCGCAGGTCGACGTCCAGGTAGGGCAGGATCAGCTGGTCCTTGATGAATTGCCAGATGATCCGCGTCATCTCGTCGCCGTCGAGTTCGACGACGGGGCCCGCTACCTTGATCTTGGGCATGCTGTAGCTGTCCCTTCTTACGCCGTGGTAGCGAGGGCACGATCGGCTCTTGCGCTCCACACTGGTCAGCAGTCTTCGTTGGGCTCGCTGATGAGGCTATCGGAGCGCCGACGTAATTCAGCCGCTGGACCCCTTTGCGACAAATGCGACAAGTGTGATACCGACCGCGGCGGCCGTCATGAGGAAGACGTCGAGCCACCTGCGGCGTACCGCCAGCATGCCCACCTGGCTCTCCGGCAGCACCAGCCGCGCGAGCGCCCCGATGAACACCGAGGCGGCGATGAGCATGCTCCCTCGCCGAAAGTGATTAGTGGCCACGACGACGAGGCCCGCCGCCACGCCGCACAGCACGAAGGCGTACGGGAGTCGGCCGAGCCAGCGCGGCACCGCCGGGCGTGGCCGCGCCCGGTCACCACCGCGCACGGACGGCGGGGTCGAGGGTCCCGGCATCGGATACGGGCCGACCGGATCGCCCGCGTCGTTGTCGGTCGCCCCAGAGCGCGGCTCCGGGACGTACGGCTGCTGGGTCGACCCGCCCGGTTCAGGCGGACCGTACGGCTCTGACATGGCTCCTATCTTGGCAGCGCCGGGCGGGCCGCGTCCGTGGCCCGGCCCTGACAATACGGTCGAGAACTCTTGTCTCGGTTGTCACGACGGTGTCAATGCGGCCCCGACTTACCAGTCCAAAATGCTCGTCATGCCCCGAGATTCCCGCCGTACTCGTACCTACCGACGAGTAGGATGGTGTGACCATGGCCGGTCCGGGTAACCCGCCAGACAGGGGTCGCTAACTAGCTGGGAGGGACCGCCGTGGAGGGCCCGTTCATACGGATCGAGGAGAGCGGCACCGTACTGCCGCTGCGACCCGAGGTGACCACGATCGGGCGGGGGCGGGGTGTCGACATCCGGCTCGACGAGCCCAGCGTCTCCCGGCTGCACGCGGAGTTGATCCGGCGTGGCCCGTACGTCTATGTGGTCGATCTCGGACTCTCGCGCAACGGCACACGTGTCAACGGACGGCCGATCGCTCGGCGCGTCCTCGAAGACGGCGACGTCGTGAGCTTCGGCGCCGCCCGCTGCCGGATGGGCGGCATCCCGCGCGAAGACGTCGATCCCGACGTCGAGCTGCGCCGGGCCGTCGCGCCCGACCTGACACGACGCGAGATCGACGTACTCACGTCGCTGTGCCGGCCGGCGCTGTCCGACGAGGCGTTCGTGGCGCCCGCCACGGCACGCGAGATCGCGACCGACCTGGTCGTGACGGAGGCCGCGGTCAAGCAGCATCTGCTGCGGCTCTACCAGAAGTTCCGCATCCCGGAGGGCGCCAACCGGCGCACCCGGCTGGCCAACGAGGTCATCGCGCTCGGCCTCGTACGCCCGCTGCCACCGGTGCACGTGCCACCTCAGGGCGGCCGTACGCCGGAGACCGCACGGCGCCCGGACGGTCCCCGGCCGGGCGGCGGAGCCGGGACTGTCGGCGGAACGGCCGGAGCCCCACGCCAGCCCGCCCCAAGACGCCCCGCCGCCCCCGGCGCACCCAACCGCCGGGCGGCCAGTTAGGGCGTAACCGGAAGACGACCGTACTCGTCGGGCCACCGCCGAACGGCGGCTCGGCGTCGCCGGTGCGGCAGCCATGCGGTGGCCCTGGACGGCGCCCTGCGGCGGCTTTGGACGGTGGCCCCGTGCAGTGGGCTTGTGCCCCCCGTGTGGTGGCTTTGGGGGCGGTGGCCTCGTGCAATGGCCGTTATCTACAGCGGCCCGCCGACCTTCTCCAGAGGCCGTCCGGCCCTAGACGAGTAGTTCCGAAGGTGTGCCGGTGTGTGGGCGTGAAGAGAGGGCGTTCAAGATCATGTTGTGACGCAAGACCTGAACACCCTCCTGACTGCACTGTATGTGAAGATCGATGACGAGTTGGAAGGAACGCGATGGCTGGGCCGGCCACCGAAGCTGACCGACTCCGAACTCATCTGCCTGGCCGTCGCTCAGGTGCTGTTGGGGTTTCATTCCGAGGCCCGCTGGCTGCGTTTCGCCCGGACGCAGCTGGCCGGGATGTTCCCCTACCTGCCCAAGCGACCCGGCTACAACAAACACCTGCGGGCAGCGTTGCCGCTGGTCAAACGCACGATCCAGGCGCTGGCCGCCGACACCGCCTTTTGGTTCGACGACGTGTGGATCACCGATTCCACCCCGGTAGAGTGCGGACGCTCGCGGCCGACGGTCATGCGTTCGAACCTGGCCGGGTGGGCCGGCTACGGCTACTGCCGCTCGCACTCGCGGTTCTACTGGGGCTTGCGCCTGTTCCTGGTCTGCACGCCGGCCGGAATGCCGATCACCTGGGCACTGGCCAGCCCGAAGATCGACGAACGCGACGTGCTGACCGCGATGCTGGACCGCGACCCGCACCTGGCCACCGACCGTCCCGGCCTGCTGCTCATCGCCGACAAGGGCTTCGCCTCCCGCCAGTTCGAAACCGACCTGGCGGATCGCGGGATCACACTGTTGCGGCCATCGTTCAAACACGAGAAGACCCGAGTGGGCGAACCGTTGCTGAAATCGGTCCGGCAGCTGATCGAATCGGTCAACGACACCCTCAAAGGCCAGCTCGGCCTGGAACAACACGGCGGGCGGACCTTCGAGGGCGTCTCCACCCGGATCGCCCAGCGCGTCTTGGCGATGGCCGCAGCGATCTGGCACAACCACCACACCGGAGCACCAGTCACCAGATCACGGACCGCCTTCGACCACTGACCACATCGGAACTACTCGTCTAGACAATAGAAGTGGGCTGGAGCCCCCGGGCGGGAGGGAAACGTCCCCGGCGCGGGGGGAACGTCCCCGTCCCCGTCCCCGTCCCCGTCCCCGGCGCGAGGGGAACATCCCCGGCGCGAGGGGAACGTTTCCGGCGACGAGAGGGAGACTCCCGGGTGAGACGGGAAGTGCCGGGCGGGAGAGGAACGTCCGTCCGTAGAGTCGCCGCCGAGGTCAGCGGCGCCACGGCCGACCGCCCCTCCCCACCCTGCGGCGTCAGTGGGCGTTTCAGGTGGCCGGGGTGGCCTTCTCCGCGGCCTCCACGACGTTCGTGAGCAGCATGGCGCGGGTCATCGGGCCCACGCCGCCGGGCATCGGTGCCAGCCAGCCCGCCACCTCGCGGACGCCGGGGTCCACGTCGCCGGTCAGCCCCGCGTCCGTACGGGTGATGCCGACGTCGAGCACGGCCGCGCCGGGCTTGATCATGTCGGGCTTGATGAGGCCGGGCACGCCCGCGGCCACCACGACGATGTCGGCCCCGCGCGTGTGCGCGGCGAGGTCCTTGGTGCCCGTGTGGCAGGTCGTCACGGTCGCGTTCTCGGTGCGGCGGCCGAGCAGCAGGCCGAGCGCCCGGCCGACGGTGACGCCGCGGCCGATCACGGTCACGTCGGCGCCGCGGATGGGCACCTCGAAGCGGCGCAGCAGTTCGACGATGCCGCGCGGTGTGCACGGCAGCGCGCCCGGCTGCATCAGCACTAGGCGGCCGAGGTTGACCGGGTGCAGGCCGTCGGCGTCCTTGGCCGGGTCGATCCGCTCCAGCACGCGCTGCTCGTCCAGCCCCTTCGGCAGCGGAAGCTGCACGATGTAGCCGGTGCAGGCCGGGTCGGCGTTCAGCTCGTCGACGGCGGCCTCGACGTCCTCCTGCGTCGCCGTCGCGGGCAGGTCGCGCCGGATGCTCGCGATGCCGACCTCCGCGCAGTCGCGGTGCTTGCCGGCGACGTACGCGTGGCTGCCCGGGTCGTCGCCGACGAGCACCGTGCCCAGCCCCGGGACGATGCCGCGCTCGCGCAGGGCCGCGACACGGTCCTTGAGCCGCGTACGGATCTCCGCCGCGGTCGCCTTGCCGTCCAGTATCTGTGCGGTCACGTGCGCCATTGTCTCAGGCGGCGATCAGCGCCCGAACGGCCACCTGTGGCGGCGGCGCGGCGGATCGTACGACGGCGGAGCCGGCCGGGGAGGGAAGGGCCCCAGGGGCTCGCCGCCGGGCCCGACCCGGCTCATCGCCTCCATCCGGCCCGCCATCAGGTCCGCCTGCGAGATCATGAAGTCGCCGTTCGGGAAGGAGCCGCGGTAGGTCCGGCCGACGACCGCGCGGGGCAGGAAGGGAGCCGCCGGGCTCTGCCGCTCCGCCTCCAGCCAGACCAGCGGAGGGCTGGACCTCCAGGCCCCAGAGGCAGGCACCGGCTCGTCCGTCCCCAGGATCACCCAGTGGTCCGTCCACACCGGGGCGCCGATCTGCGGGACGCCTCCGGTGTGGCAGTCGACCGCGGGCAGTTCGAGGCGGTCGGGGTGTCGCGGGACGTACCAGAGCAGGAGCGGGTCGGAGCGGACCGCGTCGCGGTTGTCGAAGCAGCACAGCGCGATCGCGTGGCCGGGATAGCTCCGGGCGTAGAAGTCGAACAGCGGGCGGTTGACCGGGATCCGGCGGTGCTCGGGCACGAGACGGAGCGCGTCGGGGATCAGCGAGGCGTCCGTCGCGAGCACGACCGTGTAGATGTCGTGCTCGAACACCTGGACCGGAGGCGGTGCGCCGCCCGCCGGCGCACCGCCCGGCGCCGCGCCGTACGACCGCGTGGGCGGGTCGAGCGCGTGCACCATGTTCCGCAGTATGTGGCGGGCGCCGCTCGTGTCGACGAAGTTGTCCTGCGTCATGCCGACGCCGGGCAGGTGGAGCAGCATCGCGTTCGGGCCGGTGGCGTGGTTGGCCGCCACGTTCTGGTACCCGAGCACGTGCACGAGCCCGTGCTCGGGGCGCCGGACGCGGCCGTGATACAGGATCGTGTCGGCGAACCGCGCCGGCGCCGCCGAGACGCACATCAGTGGAAGAAGTGCCGTACGCCGGTGAAGTACAGCGTGACCCCGGCCTTCTCCGCGGCCTCGATCACGTCGGCGTCGCGTACGGAGCCGCCGGGTTCGACGATGGCGCGCACGCCCGCCCCGGTGAGCACCTCCAGCCCGTCCGCGAACGGGAAGAACGCGTCGGAGGCGCCGACCGAGCCCGACGCGCGGTCACCGGCCCGCGTGACCGCCAGACGCGCGGAGTCGACCCGGTTGACCTGGCCCATGCCGACGCCGACGGTCGCGCCGTCGGCCGCCAGCAGGATCGCGTTGGACTTCACCGAACGGCACGCCCGCCACGCGAACGCCAGGTCGCGCAGCGTCGCCTCGTCGGCCGCGGCGCCCGCCTTCAGCTCCCAGGCGGCGGGGTCGTCGCCGGCCGCGTCGATCTTGTCCGTGCTCTGGGTCAGCAGGCCGCCGTCGATGCGCCGGAACTCCGTGACCCCCGCCGGGCCCGCCGGGCAGACGAGCAGCCGGATGTTCTTCTTCACGGTCAGCAGCGAGAGCGCCTCGTCGTCGAACGCGGGCGCGACCAGCACCTCGGTGAAGATGTCGGCGACCTGGCGCGCCATCTCCGCCGAGACGGACCGGTTGGTGGCGATCACGCCGCCGTACGCGGACAGCGAGTCGCAGGCGTGCGCCTTGCGGTGCGCCTCGGCGATGTCGGCGCCCACGGCGATGCCGCAGGGGTTGGCGTGCTTGATGATCGCCACGCACGGCTCGGCGAAGTCATACGCCGCGCGGCGCGCGGCGTCGGCGTCGACGTAGTTGTTGTAGGACATCTCCTTGCCGTGGAGCTGGTCGGCCTCGGCCAGCCCGCCGGCGTGCGAGGTGTAGAGCGCGGCGCGCTGGTGGGGGTTCTCGCCGTAGCGGAGGACGGCCTTGCGGTCCCACACGCTCGCGACGATCGGCGCCCAGCCGCTCTCCTCGGCGACCTCGTCGGGCGCGTAGTGGTTCGCGAACCAGGAGGCGACCTCGGCGTCGTAGGCGGCGGTGTGCGCGTACGCCGCCGCGGCGAGCCGCTTGCGCTCATCCACCTCGAAACCGCCGCGGCCCACGGCGTCCAGGACCGCGCCGTACGAGGCGGGGTCGACGACGACGGCGACGCTCTGGTGGTTCTTGGCGGCGGCGCGGACCATCGCGGGCCCGCCGATGTCGATCTGCTCCACGATCTCGTCGGGGCCGGCGCCGGAGGCGACCGTCTCCGCGAAGGGGTAGAGGTTGGAGATCAGCAGGTCGAACGGCTCGACGTGCAGGTCCTCGAGCTGCTGAACGTGGTCGGCGTTGCGCCGGTCGGCGAGCAGCCCGGCGTGCACCTTCGGGTGCAGGGTCTTGACCCGGCCGTCGAGGCACTCGGGGAAGCCGGTGAGCTTCTCCACCTTCATGACCGGTACGCCCGCGTCGGCGATGCGGGCCGCGGTCGACCCCGTGGAGACGATCTCGACGCCCGCCCGGTGCAGGCCGGTGGCCAGCTCCTCCAGGCCGGACTTGTCATAGACGCTGATCAGCGCGCGCTTGATCGCGATCCGGGTCACCCGATCCTCACTCTCCTGCTGCTCTCGATGGTCCATCCCTCGCGGACCAGGCGGCCTACGGTCCGCACGAGCAGCGGACGCTCCACGTCCTTGATCCGCTCGTGCAGCGTGTCTTCGTCATCGTCGTCGAGGACCGGCACCGCCTCCTGGGCGATTATCGGGCCGGTGTCGACGCCGGAGTCCACGAAATGCGCGGTGCAGCCCGTCACCTTGACCCCGTGATCGAGAGCGTCGCGGGCGGCGTGCGTGCCCGGGAAGGCGGGCAGCAGCGCCGGATGGGTGTTGATCACCCGGCCGCCGAAGCGGTCGAGGAAACGCGCGCCGAGGATCTTCATGAAACCGGCCGAGACGACCAGGTCGGGGTCGTACTTGTCGACGGCCTTGGTGAGAGCGGCGTCCCACCGCTCGCGCGTCTCGTGGTCCTTGACCCGTACGACGAACGTCGGCACTCCGGCGCGGTCGGCCCGCGCGATCCCCTCGATACCGTCACGGTCGGCGCCCACGGCCACGACTCGGGCACCGTAGGCTGGATCGGCACACGCGTCGAGCAGCGCCTGTAGGTTGGTCCCCGCGCCGGAGACGAGGACGACGAGCCGGGCGGACACCGTGACTCCCAGGAGATACGTACGGGTTGGCGGGCCGTACCAGCCTATCGGCCGGCGCTCGGCCGGGTTCAGCCGACACCAGGAGGCAACAGCCGTGATCGAGGCGAGGCCCTCCTTCCGCGCCGCCCGCCGCCCGGGGACGGGCCACCCGCCGGCGCCCGCACCCCAGCCGCATAGCGTGACCCCAAGAGCAGCCGGATCGAACCAGGAGACATCGTGAGCGACGCCCAAGGACCGGGCGAGAGCGGACCGCAGACCCAGCTTCCCGGGCCGCCACCTTCCGCACCCCCGCCCCCGCTGCCGCCCACCCCGGTGGAGCGCGGCGGGATGCGCGCGCTGTCACTGAGCATCATCGGCCTGCTGTTGCTGTTCCTGCCGATCCCGGGGCTCGCCCTGCTCGGCCTGGCACTGCTGATCGCGGGCGTCGTCACCGGCGTACGCGCCCGCCGCCGTGCCAAGCGCGTCCTCACCCGCGCGCCGGGCGCCGTCGGGGGCATCGTCGTCGGCGCGATCGGGCTGTGCTTCGCCGTGGCCGGCATCGCGATCGGCGCCATGGTCGCGACGGAGTTCAGCGACTACGAGAACTGCCGCTCCTCCGCGCTGACGATCACCGACAAGCAGACCTGCCAGGACCGCTACTTCCCGAAGATCGAACGCAAGCTGCACCTGCCGGCAGGGTCGATGGACCGCTACCGCTCGATGTTCTGACCTCCGGACGCCGTCAGCGCGGGCGGTCGCGCGGCGGGCGCTTGCGCAGCGGGGAGACCGAGCCGGAATCGGTCTCCTTGCGCGGGCGCGGGACTCCGAGCAGCCGCTGCCGCTCTCCGATCGGCGTCACGCCGTCGGGCAACGGCGGCGGCACCTCCATCGTGGCCAGCACCGGCTCCGGGTCCTCGAACTGCACCTTGTCGGGAACCTTGGCGGGTGCGGCGGCGGGCGCGGGCACCGGCGCGTCATCGTCGTCGGCCGGCGGCATGCGGCGCAGCAGAAGCCAGTTCGCCGCCCAGGCGGCGATGGCGGCCGAGACGCCGACCTCGAGCGCCGCCATCAGGCCGACCTGCCAGGCGGAGGGACCCATGACCGCCATGCGGTCACCACCGACGGGTCCGCCGGACAGCGCCGCCAGGAACGCCAGCACACCGCCCGTCAGCACCCCGCAGACGAAGCCCCACAATGGCGCCGCCTCACCCACCGCGGTCGGCAGGGACCGGACGGTCAGCACGCCTCCGGCGACACCCGCGGCGAACGGCACGGCCAGGGCGAGCAGGGAGATCAACGGCGCCGGACCGGGCGACGGCAGCGCCGCGAGCGGCGGGAACGAGGGGATCATGCCGACGAAGACGCCGGACGGCGCCACACTCGTACCCGCGCCGACCGCGAACCCGGGGCCGACGGCGTACGACACGGCCCAGATCGCGGCGTTCGGCAGGTAGGTGATCGAGACGACGGTCAGCAGAACGCCGCCGACGATGCCGGTGCCGAGCACGCCGTAGATGTCGGCCAGCTCCGAGACGTGGAAGAGCAGCGAGACCAGGAAGATCAGCAGCCCGGACGCGATGAGCACGGTCATGGCGCCGGTCACCCCGGCGGCGAGCGACCGCGCGCGGTGCGGCAGCAGCATGAAGATCGCCACCCACGGCGAGCGCTTCGTGGTCGAGGCGACCAGGGCCCGCGCCGCGCCGAGCCCGCCGGCGACGAGGGCGAGCAGAAAGCACGCGAGGAGCGCCTGCCACGCCGACGGCGAGACCACGCTGGAACGGGCGAGGAGGGCGAGCAGGAAGGCGAGCACGGCGTACGGGACGGCGAGCGCGAGCGCGGCGTGCACGACACCGATGCGGTACCGCCCGCGAACGCGACCGGTGCGGGTGATCCACCCGCCGCCGCGGAACAGCAGCGCGCCCGGCAGCACGGTCAGGCCGAGGGGAAGCAGACCCACCCGGCCATGCGGCACCGAGAAGCCGGCATGGTGCGAGACGAGCCAGAAGTTCACCGCGGTACGGAACACACCCGGCAGACCGGTGCCGAGCGCCGTACGCGGCGCGGCGATCCAGCCGATCAGCGTGACCGTGGTGAGCGTGGTCAGCCCGAGCCCGGCACACCAGATGGCGGCGACGATGCCCGAGACCGCGAGCGGCCGCACCACGGGCTCGGCCGAGACCTCGACCGAACCGGGCTCGTCACCGGCATCCGCGCGTGCCCGTACGTCGCTCATTGGATCGTCACCGCTCCTCGGCTGGCTGGGCACAGAGCGCCATCATGCTCGCAGCCGACAGCCCCACACCGAAGGCAAGCCGTCCGGCGTGTCGCGGGATCAACACCTGCCTCAGGAGCCAGCGCCCACCCCATGGGGCCCGCGCGCCCTTGCCCCCCTCGTCACAGTCCCCGCCCACACAGTCCCCGCCCACACAGTCCCCGCCCACACAGTCCCCGCCCACACAGTCCCCGCCCAC
>NZ_JBHLZP010000083.1:0-22647 GCF_042429965.1 Actinoallomurus acaciae | reverse complement strand
GGTCGGCCGACCGCGAGGCCGCGCTCGTCGCCGCGGTCCGCGAGCTGGCCGCCGAGCTGGCCGACTGCGCCCCGCCACACCGGCCGGGCGTCATCCTGGCGACCGCCGACCCGGATGCCGAGAGCGTCTACCGTCTCGCCGTCGACATCGGCGCGCAAGACGTCGCCGCCCTCCCGGACGCCGAGACCTGGCTGGTCGAACGCATGGCCGCGGCCACCGAGCCCTCCGTCTCCGATGCGAACACCACGATCGCCGTCATGGGCGGCCGCGGAGGCGCCGGCGCCAGCGTGCTCGCGGCGACCTTGGCGAGTTCCGCCGCGAGACGCGGGCTCCGCACGCTGCTGGTCGACGGCGACCCGCTGGGCGGAGGCATCGACCTGGTCCTGGGCGCCGAACGCGCCCCCGGGGCCCGCTGGTCCGACTACTCCGAACGCCGAGGCCGCCTGAGCAGCACCGCACTACACGATTCGTTACCGGCGCACGAAGGCCTCGCCATCCTGTCGTGGCACCGCGGAGCCATCGACCCTGTCGCACCCGAGACCATGCGATCCGTCCTCGACGCCGCCGCCCGAGGCTTCGACGTGGTCGTGGTGGACCTGCCCCGCCAACTCACCGACGCGAGCGCCGAGGCCCTGGCCGCCACCGACATGACCCTGATCGTCGTCCCCGCCGAAGTCCGTGCCGCCGTGGCCGCCGACCGCGTCGCCGACCAGGCCCGCCGCTACACCCGAGACCTCCGCCTCGTCGTACGCGGCCCCGCCCCCGGCGGCCTCAAACCCGACGTCATCGCGGAGTCACTACGCCTGCCCTTGGCCGGCGTCATGCCCGCCGACCGCCGCCTGGCCACCGCCATCGAACGCGGCGAACCCCCAGCCACCGGCGGCCCACTCAACGCGTTCTGCACCCGCTTCCTCACCGGCCTCCCCTTAACCCACCGCCCACGCATCCACACCCAGGCCTCCTGAACGAGTCCCCGTCACCGCCCCCTTATCCGCGGGTTCCCCCGCAGCCCACCACCCGCGCCTCCACAGCCGGGCCCCTTGAAGGAGCCACCTGCTGAGCGATCCCACCGACGCCACGAGTGTCTGTCTTATCCGCGGCTCCGCCCCGACCCACAGTCCGCGCGTCCACGCCCTGGCCTTCTGAAGGACCCGGTCTCACCGATGCCGAGAGCGCCCGCCTCATCGGCGGGCCTCGCCCCCGATACGCCGTCCCCGCGTCCACGATCAGTCCTCGTGAAGGAGCTTCCGTTGAGCGGTCTCACCGATGCTGTAGGCGTCCGCCCTATCTGCGTTTCTGCTACGGCCCGCCACCTGCGTGTCCGCCGTAGGAGCCACCGGTCTTACCGACGCCGTGAGCGTGCGCCTCACCGGGGTCTCCGCATGATCGTCAGAGCCTCGACCTGTCGCCTGTGCGTCCACGCTCAGTCCTCTCAAGGAGCTTCCGTTGAGTGATCTCACCGATGCCGTGGACGTCCGTCTTATCTGCGGTTACGCCGAGGTCCGCCGGCGGCGCGTTCACGGTCGGGCTTCTTGCAGGAGCCGCCTGTTGAGCGGTCTCACCGGTGCCGTGAGCGTGCGCCTCACCGGCGGTCTCTGCGCGTCCAGGATCAGTCCTTTTGAACGAGCTTCTGTTGAGGGGGCTCGCCGATGCTGTGGGCGTCCGTCTTATCTGCGTTTCTACTGCGGCCCGCCGTCTACGCGTCCACGGCCGGGTCCCTTGTAGGAGCTACCTGCGGAGCGATCTCGCCGATGCCGTGGGCGCCCGTCTTATTCGCGGCTTCGCCTCGACCCGCCGTCCGCGTGTCCGCGACCTGGCCTTCTGAAGGGACGTCCGTCGAACGATCTCACCGACCTCGCGTCCGTCCGCTGCCCGCGTGTCTACGGCCCAGAGGGACATCCGTTGAGCGATCTCGCCGATGCCACGGCCGTCCGCCATAGCGAGCGACGACCTGGCCCTCTGATAGGGACATCCGTTGAGCGAATTCGTCGACGCCGTAGGCGTCCGCCTGACCGGCGGTCTCGTGCCGATCCGCCGCCCGCGCGCCCACGTCCGGGCCTCCTGAAGGAGCATCCCTTGAACGATCTCACCGACGCCGTACGCGCCCGCCTTATCGGTTCCGGCCTGCAGCCGACCGCAGCCCAGGTGGCCGCCGCCTTACGCGCCGAAGGACGCATGCTGGGCGACACCGAGATCCTTTCTCTGGCCGACGAGGTACGCGCCGACCTGGTCGGCGCCGGTCCGCTCGAACCCCTCCTACGCGACCCCGGTGTCACCGACGTCCTGGTCAACGGCCCCGGCGAGGTATGGGTGGATGCGGGCGAGGGTCTCCACCTGACCCAGGTGCGCTTCGCCGACGAACCCGCCGTACGCCGTCTGGCCCAGCGCCTGGCCGCCCTGGCCGGCCGCCGCCTGGATGACACCGCCCCGTACGCCGATGCCCGCCTGCCCGGAGGCATACGCCTGCACGCGGTATTGCCGCCCATCGCGTCCGCCGGCACGACGCTGTCCCTGAGGCTCCCGAGACGCCGCGCCTTCACCCTTGACGAGCTGGTGGCCGCCGGGACGATCCCCGCGAACGGAGCCGCCCTGCTCGGCGGCCTCGTGGCCGCCCGCGTCGCATTCTTGGTGACCGGCGGCACAGGATCGGGCAAAACGACGGTCTTGTCCTCCTTGCTGTCCCTGGCCGACCCGGCCGAGCGCCTCATCCTGGTCGAGGATTCCGCCGAACTCCGCCCCGCCCACCCGCACGTGGTCACCCTGGAGGCCCGCCCACCCAACGTCGAAGGCGCCGGCGGCGTGACCCTCCACGACCTCGTGCGCCAGGCACTGCGCATGCGCCCCGACCGCCTGGTCGTGGGAGAGGTACGCGGGCGCGAGGTGATCGACCTGCTGGCCGCCTTGAACACGGGCCACGAGGGCGGCTGCGCCACCGTCCACGCGAACACCCCGGCCGACGTCCCCGCGCGCCTGGAGGCGCTGGCCTGCGCGGCCGGTCTCACCCGTGACGCCGTGCACAGCCAACTCGCCGCCGCCCTGGACGTCGTCATCCACCTGGTACGCGAGACCCCGGGCGGACGACGCCGCGTCGCGGAGATCTGCGTCTTCGAACGCACCCAGACCGGCCTGGTGGAGGCCGTCCCGGCAGTCTTGTTCGGCTCGGACGGCGGCATCACCCACGGCCCGGGAATGCCCACCCTGCAAACTCGCCTCTCAGGACGCAAGCGATGACCGCTCGAACGGCCGCAGCCTGCGCATTCGCCGCAGCGTCGATACTGCCCCAGGCAGCGTTCCGCCTGACGTCGGTGCTCGGGCCACGGTCAGCGGATGCCGTCGTACCACCGGCCCCCGTGATCACCAGGCCGCGCCGAACCTCCGTCGCAGGATGCCCGCGGTGATCGTCTTGGCGGCGGCGTGCGTGTTCGTCGCGGTGTGGACGCTGTCCTTGCCGTCCCCGGCGGCGGTCCGTCTGACGGGCGTCCTCAGGCCGAGACCGGCGGGCGCCGTCGTACCGGTACCGAGCGTCATGATCGCCTGGCTGCGCCGTACGACTGGCTCCCTGACCGGCCGCCGAAAACGGCTGGCCGCCCAGCGCGGTGCCGTCATCGAACTCTGCGACGCCATCGCGACGGAACTCGCCGCCGGCCGCCCGGCGGCCACCGCCCTGATCTGCGCCGCCGAAGCCCTCCATGACCTACCGGGCCTGAGCGTGGTGATCGAGGCGGCCCGGAACGGAGATGATGTGGCCGCCGCGCTGATCCGAGCCTCGGACGTGCCGGGCAACGAGGCCTTACGCCTTCTCGCCGGCTGCTGGCGCATCGGCGTCGACCGAGGCGGCATGCTCGCCGCCGTCATCGACGGCCTGGCCGACTCCCTCCGCGACGAGCAGTCCCACCGCGAGGACATCGTCCTGCAACTGGCGGGCCCACGCGCCACCGCCCGGCTCCTGGCCGTCCTACCCGCGCTCGGCCTGGCGATGGCCGCCGCCCTGGGCGCGAAGCCGTGGGGGTTCCTGTTCGGCTCACTGCCAGGTGCCCTCTGCCTCTGCCTGGGCGCGGCACTCGACGCCTTGGGCCTGTGGTGGACCTCCCGCCTAGCCACGTCGGCGGAGCACCTCCAATGACCGCAGGAGGCAGCCCGAACATGCACGACACCACGAACGGGCACCGCGCCACGACCATTTACGCTCCTCCTGATCGGCCGATGCGCTCGCCGTCCGCGTCCTGGGGCGTCGGACCCTGGCCCGTACAGGCCGCCACGTCGCCCCAACGACGCGCCGCGTCCGCCCTCTTCGCCCTGCGCCGGTTCCCGAACTCGTTCCGCCGCTCCGCGTCTTCCGGCTCGTCTCGTCGAGTACGCCTGCTCTCGTACCCGTTCCGTCGTACGCGCCTCCGACGGCTGATCGCCCGTCCGCGTATCGGCAGAATCGGCCTGCAGCCGCCGTGGCCGGAGCCGCCCGGCCGCGCCGGCGATCGGCGCGAGAGCTCCCGCGGCCGGCGGTCATCGCAGGCGAGCCGGAGATCCGGGCGGTGACCATGGCGATGATGATGCTGGCCGTACTTTGCTGCGGCGTCGCGGGCTTCCTGGCCGTACCCGGCAACGAGGCCACGAAGCGACTGACCAGAATCCTCCTCGCCCCGACCACGAATGCCGTTCAGCACGGCAAACGAGACGCACGCGTGCGCTGGGCGGTCGGCGGCCTGGCCGGCTTCGTCTGCGGCCTGCTGATCGGCGGAGTGACGGGCTGGACGGCCGGCGCTTTGATCACCGTGGGTTGCATACGCGTGCTCTCCCGCCTCGAACCCCGGGCCGAGAGACAGCGCCGAGCCCGGATCATCGCCGAACTTCCCCTGACGATCGACCTGCTCGCCGCCTGCCTACGCGGCGGCGGCGCGTGGCACGCGTCCGTGGAGGCCGTCGCGGAAGCGGTAGGCGGCCCACTCGGCGAGGCGCTGGCACGCGTAGCGGCCCGCATCCGCCTGGGAGCAGACCCAGCCCAGGAGTGGCTGAACCTCGCAAGCGACCCCATCCTGGCCCCTCTGGGCCGAGCCGCCGCGAGAGCCGCCACCGGAGGCGCCCCGGTCGCCGCGACCCTGGCCCGCCTGGCCCGTGACCAACGACGTACGGCCCGCGCCGCCGCCTCGCCCCGGTCCCGCACCGCCGGCATCCGCGCGGTCGCCCCGCTGGGCCTCTGCTTCCTCCCCGCCTTCATCCTCCTAGGGATCGTCCCCGCCATCGTCGGCATGGCGGCCAACGTGCTGCTCCCATGACTCGCCCACCCGTACGAGCTGGTCGGCGAACACCCCGTCCGTTGTCAGGCGACATGGGAGATGACCGGCAATCGACGAGGCCACGGATAACCCTTTGCCCGCCGCATCGAGGCTCGCCTAGCCTCACCGACGTGCGGCGTACGGTCATCATCGGCGACATCCACGGCTGCTTCGACGAACTACTCGAACTGCTCGACGAAGTCGGCCTCCACCCGGACGACCTGCTGATCAGCGTCGGAGATCTGGTCGACCGCGGCCCGGCACCCGGCGAGGTGGTCGGCCTCTTCCGCGACCGTCCCAACTCCGTCGCGGTCATGGGGAACCACGAGCGCAAGCACGTGCGCGGAATCTTCTCGTACGCGCAAGAGATCACGCGCTTGCAACTGGGCGACCGCTACGCCGAAACGGTCGACTGGATGCGGACGCTGCCGTACTACTTCGAGAACGAGCATGTCCGCGTCGTCCACGCCGCGATGGTGCCCGGGATTCCGCTGCCCGACCAGAAAGAGGAGATCCTCTGCGGCGCGACCAGCGGCGAACGAGAGCTGACCACGCTGTTCCCGGGCGGCCACTGGCACGACCACTACACCGATACCAAGCCGGTCGTGTTCGGCCATCATGTGACCGGACGTCGGCCGATGATCCGCGACGGCAAGGTGTTCGGCCTGGACACCGGTGCCTGCCACGGCTGGAACCTGACCGCACTGTGCTTGCCGGGACAGACCGTCCACTCGGTCGCGGCCCACGCGGACCACTGGTCGAACGCCAAGGTCCAATGGCAACTGCCCGTCCTGAAGACCAAGTCTTGGCGTGGCTACACCTGGCCAGAGCTGGCGGAGGCGATCGCGCGGTTCTCCCCGTCACCCGACGCGGCCGCGCATGACTGGCTGGGAGACCTCGAAAAGTGGGCCGCGGAACTGCGGTCGTCATTCCCCGCCCTGGTCACCGCCGCGTACCGCCTCGCCGACGAACTCAGCGCGGACGAGATGAGACGGCATCCCGCCGCACGGTTCCTGTTCCAAGCCCGCAACGGGCGCCTCGACCAGACCAGCCTGGCCAGGCAGTGCCCGACACCCGCCAGAACAATCGACCTGGCGGCCGCACTGGGCCTGCCCCTGCCCAAGCCTCCCAACTGATCAACGGGGACCAAGCCCGTGAGACAGCCACGGGCGGCGTTGCCCGGCCCGCACCCATCCTTGATCGGGCGAGTTGCCTGGCTCGCATCCGCCCCGGTCGAACGAAGAGCGCCTTCTTCGCCAGGCGGCCCTTTGTCCGGCCCCCGCCGCCTGGAACTCCGGCTTGTCTCGAGCTACGACCCGGCCGAGGCCGCCGAGTTATCCACAGAACCGGATTCATCTGGTCCGGCAGGCACGGCTCGGTCACGCTGAGTCACAGCGCTCCTGCGCCCACCACCTGAGGACTGAGGAGGCACCTCATGCGCAAGCTGTCCGCACTCTGGCACCGATGCCGCGACTACGGCGATCGAGGCATGTCCACCGCGGAGTACGCAGTGGGCACGGTCGCAGCCGCAGCCTTCGCCGGCCTGCTGTTCAAGATCGTAACCAGCCCGGAAGTCCGGAAGATGCTCTTAGCGATCATCCAGCGAGCGCTCAACCTGGTCGGATGACCCGGCCCGACCTCGGCTGCCCCGATAGTGAGTCCGCCGATGCGGGCAGGGCCTCGACGCGTCCACCAGGGCGAACGCGGGCGGGGCAACGCCGCGCGCGACGGCACGGCATACGCGGGCCCGCGGTCGGCCGGTCCGGCGGCGGAGGGGCCGTCGGCCGTCACCCACTGGGCGGCCGGCCACGGCTCGCCCACGCGCGAGTCGCACTGTCTCGGCTCCACGGCCGAAGGACGCGACGCGGTACGGCGACGCGCGGTCGGAGCGTCCCACTTCGAGGCGGCCAACGCGGCTCGATCACCGCCGAGACGGCCGTCGCCTTACCGGCGCTGGTGATCGTCCTGGCGGTCGCGCTGTGGGGCGTGAGCGCGTCGGCCGCCCAGATCGCCTGCCTCGACGCCGCAAGGGCCGGAGCGAGAGCGGCGGCACGGGGAGAGCCGCAGCCAGAGGTCCGAGCGGCGGTACTCCGCGCCGCGCCGCCGAACGCACGAGTCCTCCTGAGCCGCGACGAGACCACCACAAGAGTCGTCGTCGAGGCCCAGGCCGACTCGCCCCTGCGAGGTCTCTTCCCTGCCTTGAAACTCGAAGCCCAAGCCATCACCGCCACAGAACCCCAACCGAACGCCCCCGGCCCGCCCACGAGCAGCGACACACCACCGACTCCAACCGAAACAGACAAGGAGAACGAGATGCCTCAGTAGCACGCGATCACGCGACGGCCGCCTGGACACGCACCGCTGACGTGTTCACGGACTGTGCATGCCACCGGCTTGGGGGCGCCGCCGGTTCGGAGAGGGCAACCATCGGCACCGAAGAAGGGGCACGTGCCGTCGACCCGTTCACGGGCCGCGCGCGCCGTCGGTTTCGGGGAGGTTCGCGTCTCGTCGGTGCGTTCGCTGACCAGGGCGTGCCACCGGTATCGGAAGGGGGTGCCCGGTTGGCTCAGAGCAGACGGGGTGTGTGCAGCCGGTCTGTTCGTGGGCTGGGCGTGTCTTGTGGAGGTGGGCCGCCGGTTTAAGAGAGGGATCGCGTCTTGTCGGTGCGTTCGCTGGCCAGGCGCGCCACTGGGATTGGAAGCAGGCGCGCCACTGGGATTGGAAGGGGGGTGTGCCGTCGGGACCTGAGGAGGGGGGTGTGCGGTTGGTGTGTTCGTGGGCTGGGCGTGTCGTTGGCCTGTGGAGGTGGGGCGTCGGTTTCGGGGAGGGGTCGCGTCTCGTCGGTGCGTTTGCCGGCCCGACTCCGACGACACGCCCTGGCCTGCGACACACCAACGGCACGCGCCTCTCCTCCTGCGCCAACGGCGCCCCCTTTCCAATGCCAGCGGCACGCCCCGAGGGAAGGGGGAGGCACGGCGATGCGGGACCGCCGAATGAGTGAAGGTAGGCGCAGCGATACGCGAGCGCCGAATGAGTGAGGGGGGAAGCATGGCATGCGCGAGCGCCGGATGAGGGAAGGGGGAGGCACGGCGATGCGCGAGCGCCGGACGGGCGATAGGGGCTCGGGGACCGTGTGGATGCTCGCGCTGATCGGCCTGACATGGGCGGTGGCCATGATGGCGATGACAGTCGGCGGCGTGCGTGCTGCCCGGCATCGCGCCTACGCCGCTGCCGATCTCGCGGCGCTCGCCGCCGCCTCACACTCCGCGGACGGCCCGCGTGCCGCGTGTGGCCTGGCCGCGCGCATCGCCCACGGTTCCGGCGGCCGACTGCGCAGCTGTGTCCTTCACGGTCGGATTTCGGAGGTGATCGTCAGCTCTGGCCTGACAAACGTCCCAGCACTACGACACCTGACCGCGACTGCCCGCGCTCGCGCGGGGCCAGAAAGACTCCCGACACCTACGACCGTGCAAACGTCCGGAGGTTGAATCAGGCCGCGAGCCGTCGGCGCTACCGCTCACGCGGGCACACGAGAGCGCACGCGCGGACTGCGGGCCTGGCGGACCGTGGGCCTGGACGAGTAGAAGACCGACAGCCTGCTCGCCAGGAGACCGCGAACCGTTGTGCCTTGACGGTCGCGATCGAACATCCCTGCTTGTCGAGCCAGACCCGCGCTCCGCCACGCCCGGGACGCGCTCCTCCACGCCCGGGATGTGGTCCGCTACGCCCGGGATGAGGTCCGCCAGGCCCGCACACGGTCCGCCAGGCCTGGGACTCGGGTCCGCCTAAGCCGCGACGCGGGTCCGCTTGGCCTGGCGCGTTCCTCCATACCTGGAACACGGGTCCGCCCGTGCCGGGACGCGGTCCTCCAGGTCCGGCCACGATCCGCCAGGCTGGGGCGCGGTCCTCCAAATCCAGACACGATCCGCCAGGCCGGGGCGCGGACCTCCCGGTCCGAACGCTGTCCGCCAGGCCGGGACGCGGCTCGGCCACGCCCAGATGTGGCTCGGCCACGCCCAGATGTGGCTCGGCCGCGCCCAGATGTGGGGTCCGCCACGCTCGGAACACTTACCGCCATCTCTCGGACGCGGTGCTTCAGGTCCGGGCACGGTGCTTCAGATCTGGATGTGGTCCTCATCCGAGCTCGGGCCGATGTGATCCGCTGGGCCGGCGCGCAGCAGTACAGCCGGGTGCGGTGCTCTTGGCTCACGACCGTTTCCGCCGGAAGCATTCACCGGGCGATCGGTGCGTCAATTCCCGAGTGGATCGTCACTGAGGTCGACTGAGATCGTTGCATTTAATGTGAAACCGTGTCTCTATTAGAGACTGAGTCCGATAGGGTGACTACCGGCTTCCGGTGGTCATGTGGTTCTCGGTCGATCGGTGACTGACGAACCCCTCCGGCATCATGGGGCCGCCGATTCGGGGATCGGCGCTGGTCGTCTGGTGTCGCTTCGGCCAGGGACGAGGAAAGGTTCTCGACGAAGGGACGGCTTCGTGACGAGGGTCCGCAAGGCAGCCACGGTCGGCCTGATGACCCCGATGGTCGCCGCAGCGATCGCCGTCGGTCTCGGTCAGCCCGCGCATGCGGCCGAGTCGTGTCCGCCGCTCGGGAGTGCGACCATCACGGCTCCATCCGGGACCGTCACGGCCGGTTCGAGCGTTCACGTCAGTGCCCAGATCAGCGGTTTGATGCTGCTGAAAGCCCACCTGCAGATCTCCGGGCCCGGCCTGGACAAGCAGGTCGGCAACAGCGTTATGACCGGCAAGATCGAGGGCGACGTCACCGTACCCAAGGCCGGTGCCTTCACGCTGGCGGTCATCGGCAACGGCACCGGGTGCGCGTACCAGACCGAGGGGTTCTCGGTTAAGGCGCGGCCGACCCCGGCCAAGTCGACGCACGCCGCCGCGCCCAGCAAGACTCCCGGTGCTGGCGGCGGCAGCAACGGCACGTCCGGTTCGGGTTCGCTGCCGACAGGAAGCCCGGGCAACGGCGCCACGGTCGGGAACGGCGCCGAGGTCAACCCGCTGAACGGCGCCTCGCCGTTCAGCCTTCCGTCCGTCGCGCCCGACGGCTCCGGCCTGAACTTCGAGTACCCAAGCCCTGAACCGCAGGTGGCCTCGCCGCTGTCCCAGCCGGTCGCGCGGAACGTCTCCCAGACGACCCCGATCAAGTGGGGGCAGAGCCTCGCCATCGCGCTCGTCCTGCTGGTGATTTCGGCGCACCTTGGCATGTGGTCCCGCCGCCAACGCCTCGCCGCCGAAGGCGCACGCACCGCTGGTGGCGGCACGCGGGCCGGTCGTGAAAGGGCGAAGACCAGGCGCGGGAAGAGCCGGAAGGCCACCGCGATGATGGCTGCTACGGGTGTTCTTGAGAAGCCGGCGGCCGATGAGACCTCGTCGCCCGCGACGGGCTCCAACCCGATCAACTCTGACGAGCCGGCCGGCGCACGGAAGGCCGCCGATGCGACGGGCGTGGCCGGATCGGCCAACGCGGCTGAGTCGGCTGGCGCAGAGACGCTGGATCTCGGTGAGTCCGCCGGTGCCGGTCAGGCGCCCGACGAGGCGGCGTCCGTCGAGCAGGACAAGATCGCCGACGGGCAGCAGGCGGATGCCGCAGCGCCGGACGCGTCCACGTCCCGCCGTCGCGGCTCGGGTCGTGGCTACCAAGGACGCCGTCGCCGTAACTGAGTCGGTCGACACCGCCAGTCTGGTCTGAGGTCGACACCGCCAGTTTGGTTTGAGTGGGCCACGAGTGGCATCCGGTTCGACGGTCGGCCCTCCGTGATGTCGGCTGGCTGAGGCGCTGGAAGGCGTGCGACGGCGCCTCGTACGGCTCTTCCTGCGGGTCGGCCGGAAGCGTCGGCTAGCTGAGATGCTGGGCCGTCGGCAGTTGAGGCGCTGGGCCGTCGGCCGGGTGGGGCACTGGCCTGGGCGCGGCGTTGCGTCGGCCAGGTGGGGGTGTTGCGTCGGCCGGGCGCGGCGTTGCGTCGGCCGGGTGGGGTGTTGCCTCGGCCGGGTGAGCGCTGAGGTGTCCCGTCTGGTGGAGCGTTGTGGTGTCCGTCGGGGTGAACTGGGACGTCCGGTTGGGGCAACGTACTGACACTGGCTGAGCGAGGTGTTGGGCTGCCGGCCGTGACGCTTCGGCGGCGGGTGCGCTCGCCGTGGGGCACGAGTCCCTCGTGCTCGCGATCACGCCTGGCGAGGGCGGGATGCTCGGCACCGGGTGTGCGGTGTTCGAGGCGCTGCGTCGCGCGGGCGTGCGTCGGCTGGTCGTCGTCGGGGAGCGGGCAGTCTGGAGATCGCGCCGGGCGTTCGGCCCGTGGACGATTCGACTTCCCGCCCGGCTGGAAAGCACCGACCTTCCGCCCGCATTGAAGGAGGGGCCGCTGGCGCAGGCCGCGCTGCTAGACCTGACGAGTGAGGAGGCGGAGACCTCGGCTGGACCTATGTCTTCCCGGCGGCCGAGATCGTGCCCGGCGAGCGTACGTGAGGCCTTGGGGGTCCTGGCCGGTCGGGTTATCGGCTGGGCGGGTGAGGGGTTGGGTTGCTGGTTGGGGCGGCGCGTCGGCTGTCGGTTGGGCGAGGGGTTGGGCTGCTGGGCGTCTGAGCGGGTTGGGCTGGCGGCTGGCGAGGTTCCGGGGCGCTGGCCGAGTGAGGGGTTGGGCTGCTGGTCGCCTGAGCGGGTCGGGCTGGCGGCTTGGCGAGGCGTCGGGGCGCTGGGCGGGTGAGGGTTGGGTTGCTGGTTGGTTGGGGTGTTGGGCCGTCGGTTGGGTGAGGGGTTGGGGTGTCGGGTGGGTGAGGGGGCGGGCTGCTGGTCGTCTGAGCGGGTTGGGCCGATGGCTTGGCGAGGTTCCGGGGCGCTGGCCGAGTGGGGCGTTGGGATGCCGGTCAGCCGAAGGGTTGGACTGCCTGTCGGCCGAGGGTTCGGATGTCAGCCGGAGCGCTCAGGTTTCCACCCGGTTCCGGCCCGGTTCTCGAGTGTCCTCGCAGGGCGGTCCCGGCTGGCAGGCCGTGGGGCTGTCAGGCGGACTGGTCGAAGAACGGTGACACCGGGTCGCGGTCGACATGGCCGGCGACCGGGATGTCGCCCGTCGGCTGGGGTGTCCTCCCGCGGGCGCGGGCGCGGGCGAGTTCGCGCTGGAACTGCTGGCGTTCCATCTCCATCGTGCTCAGCGACTCCTCGTGCTCCTCCCGCAGATTGCGGAGTTCGCGTCGGACGCGCATCGAGCGGCCCATTGCCAGTGACGAGATCGTCAGGCCGATGACGAAGAAGATCGTGACGATGATGCCGGCGACGAAGACCTGAGCCTGTGACGTCACTCCGGGAACGTGCTGTCCGAACACGCTGAGTGTCGCCGGAGCCGTGTTCTCGGAGATGATGCCGACGGCCACGCAGACGGCGGCGCCGGCCAGGATGATTCCCAGAAAGATCATCTGACGTTATCCCTTGACGCGTGACACGAGGAAGCCCGCTGAGACGTGACACGATCTAACTAAAGTGGCGATTCGGTCAAGTCACGCTTCTTGTGGCGCCTGCTTCAGCAGAGCGTCGAGCAGGTCCAGCGCGCCGGCCTTGTCCAAGGGCTCGTTGCCGTTGCCGCATTTGGGCGACTGGATGCACGATGGGCACCCGTGGTCGCACTCGCACGCCGCGATGACCTCCCTCGTCGACCTCAGCCACGCCGCCGCCCGCTCGTAGCCGCGTTCGGCGAAGCCCGCGCCGCCCTCGTGGCCGTCATACACGAACACCGTCATCCGCGAGGTGTCCGGGTGCAGCGCCGTCGACACCCCGCCGATGTCCCAGCGGTCGCACGTCGCGAACAGCGGCAGCAGGCCGATGGAGGCGTGTTCGGCCGCGTGCGCCGAGCCGCCCACGTCGGCGTCGCCCAGGAAGGAGGTGTCCGGCAGCGTCCACCACACGGCCCGCGTGCGGAGCGTGCGCGGCGGCAGGGAGAGCGGCCGTTCGCCGAGTACCTGGCCGCTCGCGAGTCGCCTCATCTGGTACGACACGACCTGCTGCGTCACCTCGACCGTGCCGAAGCACAAGGTCGCCTCGCCCCACGACGTCGAGCGCAGGGTCTCGAGGATGGAGATGTCCGTGACGTCGCGCGCGGTCGTCGTGTAGTCGGGGTCGGCGGCCTCGACGAGGGCGACCGAGTCATCCAAGTCCAGGGTCCGTACGACGTACGTCTCGCCCTGGTGCAGGTAGACCGCGCCCTCGTGGACCATCGTGTGCGCGGACGGCTCGTCGACCGTGCCCAGGAGGCGTCCGGTCGACGCCTCGACCACCTGGACCGGCGGGCCGCCCGCGCCGCGGATGTCGGCCAGGTCGCCGGCGCGCTCCCGTTTCGTCCAGAACCAGCCTGCCGGGCGGTGCCGCAGCATGCCCCGGCGTACGAGGTCGGGCAGCAGTTCGGGGGCCGACGGGCCGAACATCGGCAGGTCGGCCTCGGTGAGCGGCAGTTCGGCGGCGGCGGCGCAGAGATGCGGGGCCAGGACGTACGGGTTGTCGGGGTCGAGGACCGTCGCCTCCACCGGCGTACCGAAGATCGCCGACGGGTGGTGCACGAGATAGGTGTCGAGCGGGTCGTCGCGTGCGATGAGCACGGCGAGGGCGTCCTGGCCGGCCCGGCCGGCGCGGCCCGCCTGTTGCCACAGCGACGCGCGCGTACCCGGCCAGCCGCACACGATCACCGAGTCGAGCCCGGACACGTCGACCCCGAGTTCGAGGGCGTTCGTCGAGGCGAGGCCCACCAGCGACCGCGAGCGCAGGGCCTTCTCCAGGGCGCGGCGTTCTTCGGGCAGGAACCCCGCGCGGTACGCGGCGACCTGCGAGGGCAGCGACGGCGAGATCTCGGCCAGCGCTCGTTTCGCCCCGAGCGCGACCGACTCGGCGCCGCGCCGCGAGCGTACGAAGGCCAGGGTCTGGACGTCCTCCACCACGAGGTCGGCGAGCAGATCGGCGGCCTCGGCGGTCGCCGTACGGCGCACGGGCGCGTCGTGCTCGCCGCGCAGCTCGGTCAGCGGCGGCTCCCAGAGCGCGAACGAGGTCGCACCGCGCGGCGAGGCGTCGTCGCACACCTCCGCGACCTGCACGCCCGTCAGCCGGGACGCCGCGGCGCCGGGCGAGGAGGCGGTCGCCGAGGCGAGAATGAACACCGGTGTCGTGCCGTACCGCGTGCAGACCCGGCGCAGCCGTCGCAGCACCTGCGCGACATGGGACCCGAAGACGCCGCGGTAGCCGTGGGCCTCGTCGACGATGACGTAGCGGAGGCGGCGCAGGTACGGGGCCCAGCGGGCGTGTCCCGGCAAGATGGTGCGATGCAGCATGTCGGGGTTGGTCAGTACGTAGTTCGCGTACTGCCGGACCCACGTGCGGTCCTCGGGCGGCGTGTCGCCGTCGAAGGTCGACGCGCGCAGCTGGGCCAGCTTGAGTCCGCGCAGCGCGCGGAGCTGGTCGGCGGCCAGCGCCTTGGTCGGCGAGAGATAGAGGACGGCGCCGCCGTCGAACACCGCGTCGAGGGCGGGCAGCAGGTACGCCAGCGACTTGCCGGACGCCGTGCCGGTCGCGACGATCACCGAGGTGCCGTCGTGCGCGAGGTCGGCGGCGCGTGCCTGGTGCTCCCAGGGACGCTCGATGCCCGCGTGGCGCAGGCGGTCGAGAAGCAGCCGCGGTGCCCACGAGGGCCATTCGGCGTGCCGTCCCTCACGTGCCGGGACGTTCTCGACGTGGGTGATGCGCTCGCGGTTGCGCGGGTCGTTGAGGAGCCGACGCAGGACGTCACCCGTCGGCCGGGAGGGCGGCGTCCGCTCGCCGCCGGACTGCGTTGTGTCTATGGCCTGCGTCACTCCTTCTCATCGGAGCGGTTCGGCGTGTGGAGGTTTCCAGTCTGGCATCCTGGGCACAACGCTTTGAACCGCCGTCCGTGGTGCCCCCCAGGGCTCACATGAGACCCGCGGCACGTGGGGGAAGTCGCCCTGTGTGCCGATTTCGTGTAGACACGGTGGCGGAGCGTGGTTGAATCACGGCGGGGTTCCGTGCCCCGACTTTTTATACGCGGTACGGCGCAGGAGGATCTGTGGACCTGAAGGTTAGCGACTACACCACTGACGATGACCTCACCGTCATCAACGTGGAGGGAGAGATCGACGTCTACACCGCGCCGAAGCTCCGCGAGAAGCTCATCGACCTGGTGAACAAGGGGAAGTACCACCTCCTCGTCGACATGGAGAAGGTGGAGTTCCTCGACTCGACCGGACTGGGCGTCCTCGTCGGCGGCCTCAAGCGAGTGCGGGCGCACGACGGCTCCCTCGAACTCGTCTGCACGCAGGAGCGCATCCTCAAGATCTTCAGGATCACCGGCCTGACCAAGGTCTTCGGCATCTTCGACTCGGTCGACGACGCGCGAGAGAACCGCAAGAAGCAGAAGTAGGCCGGGGATGGCGCCCGAGATAGCCCCCAGGACAGCGACCGTCGAGCTCACGTTCAGCCCCCTGCCGGTGCACGTACGCACCGCGCGGCTCGTCGCCACCGCCGTTGCCCGGCGGGGTGGGGTGGAGGAGACCCTGCTCGACGAGGTGCGGCTGGCCGTGGGTGAGGCCTGCTCGCGTGCGGTGGAGGCGCACCAGCAGCAGTGCCCCGCCGAACCCGTCCGGGTGGAGCTGCGAGACGGGGCGGACCGCTTCGAGGTCGTGGTGACCGATCGCGTGCCCAACGACGACCCGGCCGCCGGCGGGACTCCCGAGGTCTCGCCCGACCTGGCCGAGCTCAACGGCAACCTCAACCTGGGGTTCGCCGTGATCGCCGGGCTCGCCGACGATGTGAACATCTCCTCGACGCCGTCGGGCGTCGAGATCACGATGAGCTGGCCGGCCAAGAAGGACTGAGCCGACGCCGAGAGCCCCTCCGGGCCGCGCACCGCCGCGGCCCGGAGGGGCTCTTCGTGTCTGGCCGACCACCCCTCGTAAAGGGGATTTATGGTCGTGTGTATAATGTCCGTTTAAGTGGTCCGATCCAATCACATTGGGTAAGGCGCATGGTCTACAGCGAATTGACTAATTTGCGGGGCGCGCGCCATTGACCTGGAAAGACGCCTTTACCTAGCACCTGCAGATTAAGGTCAGGTGTAGGTGACGTCACATCTCTATCCCGATATCGTTAAGCAATCGAGCAGGCTTCTAATTCCGGCTACGCATGCGTAGACTCCCGGCACCATTGCCCGCCTGACGCGTGGTAATGGCCGGTCAGCCCTCGTAGGCGGCCGGATCTAACGCCCTGTCGAGGAGGATGCATGTCTGGGCTTCACGTGCCCGCCCAGGCCAGTGCAGAACTGAATCTCGGCGGCAGCGACCTGACTCTGGTGGTCGTTGTCGGTGTGATCGCTCTGTTGGCGCTGGCCGTTGCCGGCGTCCTGGTCCGCGAGGTACTCGCGGCGGGCCAGGGCACCGAGAAGATGCAAGAGATCGCAGGAGCCGTGCAGGAGGGTGCGCTCGCATACCTCAAGCGCCAGTTCCGTACGGTCGGCATCTTCGTGATCCTGATCCCCTTCCTGTTGCTCCTGTTGCCGGAGCACAAGTGGGGAGTGAGGATCGGTAGATCGGTCTTCTTCGTCATCGGTGCGCTGTTCTCCGGCACTACGGGATTCACCGGCATGTGGCTGGCGGTTCGCGGCAACGTCCGCGTGGCCGCCGCGGCACGTGAGAGCGGCGAGAAGCTCGCGATGCGGATCGCGTTCCGCACGGGCGGCGTCGCCGGCATGTTCACCGTCGGCCTGGGCCTGTTCGGCGCGGCCGTCGTCGTGCTCATCTACAAGGGCGACGCGCCCGCCGTGCTCGAAGGCTTCGGTTTCGGCGCCGCGCTGCTCGCGATGTTCATGCGTGTCGGCGGCGGTATCTTCACCAAGGCCGCCGACGTGGGCGCCGACCTGGTCGGCAAGGTCGAGCAGGGCATCCCCGAGGACGACCCGCGCAACGCCGCCACCATCGCCGACAACGTCGGTGACAACGTGGGCGACTGCGCCGGCATGGCGGCCGACCTGTTCGAGTCGTACGCCGTCACGCTGGTGGCGAGCCTCATCCTCGGCCGGGTCGCCTTCGGCACCGAGGGTCTGGTCTTCCCGCTGATCGTGCCGATGATCGGCGTGATCACCGCGGTGATCGGCATCTTCGCGGTCGCGCCGCGTGCCAAGGACCGCTCCGGCATGAGCGCGATCAACCGCGGCTTCTTCATCTCCGCGATCATCTCCGCGATCGTGGTGGCGGTGGCGACGTTCTGGTACCTGCCGGACTCCTTCGCCAAGCTGCACGGCTCGCAGGTCGCCGGCGACTCGCACCTGGCCGACGTCGACCCGCGGTGGGTGGCGCTCGGGGCGGTGCTCGTCGGCATCGTTCTCGCCAGCGCGATCCAGTTGCTCACCGGCTACTTCACCGAGACCAACCGGCGCCCGGTCAAGGACGTCACCAACTCGGCCCGTACGGGCCCGGCGACGGTGATCCTGTCCGGTATCTCGCTCGGCCTCGAGTCGGCGGTCTACACGGCGCTGGTCATCGCCGCCGCCGTGTACGGCGCGTTCCTGCTCGGCTTCAGCAACACCACTCTCGCGCTGTTCGCGGTCGCGCTCGCCGGCACCGGCCTGCTGACCACGGTCGGCGTGATCGTGTCCATGGACACCTTCGGCCCGGTCTCCGACAACGCGCAGGGCATCGCCGAGATGTCCGGCGACGTCCAGGGTGAGGCCGCGAGCGTCCTGGAGAGCCTCGACGCGGTCGGCAACACGACCAAGGCGATCACCAAGGGCATCGCGATCGCGACGGCCGTACTCGCCGCAACCGCGCTGTTCGGCTCGTTCCGTACGACGGTCGTCGGGGAGCTGACCGGCGCGAGCAAGAGCGTCAAGGACGCCCTCGGCCCGACGTTCCAGACCTTCAACCTGGGCGTCGACAACCCGAACGTGCTGATCGGGTTGATCATCGGTGCCGCGGTGGTGTTCCTGTTCTCCGGTCTGGCGATCATGGCGGTCGGCCGGGCGGCCGGGCGGGTCGTGATGGAGGTGCGGAACCAGTTCCGTACCAAGCCCGGGATCATGGACTACACCGACAAGCCCGACTACGGCCGGGTGGTCGCCATCTGCACCGCGGACGCCCAGCGCGAGCTGGCCACGCCGGGTCTGCTGGCGATCATGACGCCGATCGCGGTCGGCTTCGCGCTCGGGTACGCGCCGCTGGGCGCCTACCTGGCCGGTGCGATCGCGGCGGGCGCCCTGATGGCGGTGTTCCTGTCCAACTCCGGTGGCGCGTGGGACAACGCCAAGAAGCTCGTCGAAGAGGGCAACCTCGGCGGCAAGGGCTCCGACGCGCACTCGGCGACGGTCATCGGCGACACGGTCGGCGACCCGTTCAAGGACACCGCGGGCCCGGCGATCAACCCGCTGATCAAGGTCATGAACCTGGTCTCGCTGCTGATCGCGCAGGCCGTGGTCACGTACGCGGCCAACGCCGCGCTGCGGATCATCGTCACGGTGGTCGCCCTCGTGGTGATCGTCGGCGCGATCGTGATCTCCAAGCGCCGCGCGTCCTCGATCGAGGACGAGGGCGAGCCGGCCGAGGTGACCGGCGAGCCGGACGCCGAGGGAGACTCGGCTGAGGCGGACGAGGAGACGGCTTCGGCCAAGGCCTCCTGACGCACGAACGAGCGGAGAGGGCCGGGGGGCGACACCCGGCCCTTTCGCCGTCTCCGGGCCGGTACGGACGGCGACTTCGCGATGGGGCCGAGGACCCGCGTGGGGGGTGGACGGCGCACCGTGCGGGCAGGGCAGACTGGGGGGATGCAGAACTCCCAGCAGTCCGGGGCCAAGGGCTTCGCCTTGCTCGTCGGCGTCATGGTCGCGATCGTGTTGGCGATCATGGTGGTCGCCGTGCTCCTCTCGCCCCGCTGATGCCCACGCTCATCGTTTTGCGGCATGCCAAGGCGGCCTCGCCGTTCGGCATGCCCGACGCCGAACGCCCGCTCGCCGGGCGGGGGCGGACCGACGCCACGCGGGCCGGCGAGGAGTTGCGGGCCGCGAGCCGGCTGCCCGACCGGGTCATCTGCTCCACCGCCGTCCGCACCCGGCAGACGCTCGACGGGCTCGCGCTCGACGTGCCCGTCGACTTCGAGGCCCGGGTGTACGACAACGACGCCGAGGAGATCCTCGGGCTGCTGAGAGAGCAGGCCGACGACCTGGGCACGCTCCTGCTGATCGGCCACAACCCCTCGATGCACCAGCTCGTCTTCGGGCTGACCGGCGGCGCGGGTGATCACTTTCCGACCGCGGCGACGGCGGTCATCGAGTTCGACGGAGCCTGGGCGGACCTGTGGCCGGGCAGCGGCCGGCTCGTCTCGCTCTGGACCCCCCGTGGTTGATCTCCCGGCCAGGCCATGAACGTCTCTCTTCACCGTCAGCGTCCTTAACGATCAAGACGGGGACGACTCTCTGTCACCACGCACGCTCGCTGAGTCGTGGGGCGTGTCAGTACGGATGGAGAGATCGTGAAGAGACTCGCCCTGTTCCTCGCACTGCCGGTGCTCGCGGCGCCGTACGCCGCCGTACCCGCCACGACATCGGCGGCGGCCCGCGGCGTCCCGGCCGCCGGGCAGTACATCGTGACCGTCAGGTCGGACGGTGTGCACCGGGCGATCACCGGTGTGCCGAGAGAAGCGATCACGCACGTCTACACACATGTCCTGAACGGGTTCTCCGCCCGGCTCGACGCGGCCCAGGTGGCGCGGCTGCGCCATGACCCCGAGGTCGTCTCGGTGGCCCCGGTGGTCATCATGCACGCCCAGGAGACCCAGGTCGGCGCGCCGTGGGGGCTGGACCGGATCGACGCCGTCTCCGGGCTCGACCAGCGGTACACCTACCACCACACCGGCAAGGGCGTCACCGCGTACGTCATCGACACGGGCATCGACACCTCCACCGCCGACTTCGGCGGCCGCGCGTCGGCCGCCTACGACGCGACCGGCGGCGACGGCCGGGACTGCAGCGGGCACGGCACCCATGTCGCGGGCACGATCGGCGGCCGGACCTACGGCGTCGCCAAGGCCGTCAGCCTCCGGGCCGTGCGGGTCCTCAACTGCCAGGGCTCGGGCACGGACGCCGACGTGGTCGCCGGCATGGACTGGGTGGCCCAGCACGCACAGCGGCCCGCCGTGGCGAACATGTCCCTCGGCGGGGCCAAGTCGTCGGCCGTCGACGCCGCCGCCAAGCGGCTGACCGGCTCCGGGGTGTTCCTCGCGGTCGCCGCGGGCAACTCCGCCGGGAACGCCTGCGACTACTCACCGTCCGGCGCGTCCGGCGTGCTCGCCGTCGCCGCCTCCGACCGGTCCGACACCTCGGCCGGTTTCACCGACCACGGTCCGTGCGTGCGGCTCTACGCACCCGGGGTCCAGATCACCTCGGACTGGCCGGCCGGCACCGTCAAGGTGGTCAGCGGTACGTCGATGGCGGCCCCGCACGTCACCGGGGTGGCCGCGATGTACGAGGAGGACGCGGGCGACGTCTCGGCTGCGACGGTCACCGCCTGGCTCACCACGCACGCCGTGCGGAACGCCCTCCGCGGCGTGCCCGGCGGCACCCCGAACCTGCTGCTCAACACGGGCGGCCTTTAGACCCCGAACTCATTCGACCGGCGCCGGGGCTCCACGGAACCCCGGCGCCATGTTGTAGTAGACGGTGACATAACGGACGTACGGAGGTGGTCATGCGGCTCTCGTTCGCATGGCTGCGTGACACGTACTCCGAAGCGGAGGGGCAGCCGGCGCCGGTCTACGGCGCCGTCGCCGCGGTCGGCATCATCGTTCCCCTCCTGGTCGGCCTGCTGACCGGGCACGCCCTGGAGAGCGTGCTGGCCGCCCTGGGCGCGTTCTACGTCGCCATCGCCGCGCCCGGCGGGCCGTACGGTGCCCGTGCCCGCGCGCTGCTCGTCGCGGTCGCGGTCGTCACCGTCTTCACCTGGCTCGGCGGTTCGGTCAGCGGCCACCCCTGGCTCGCCGTGGCGGTCGTGCCCGTGGTGGCGACGCTCGCCTCGATGCTGCCGTGGATGGGCGCGACCGCCACGCTGTGCACCGTGCTCGCGGTGGTCCGGCCGACGAGCAGCCCGGTGATCTTCGACGGCTTCCTGGAGATGGCCGGCGGCCTGTTCATGTCCGTGCTGCTGCTCGCGCCGTGGATCACGCATCGGCTCCGCCCGCTGCGGATGTCGCTGGCCGAGACGGCGAACGCGGTCGCCTCCGCGCTGGACGTCCTGCCCGACCCGGGGCCGGACGACGAATGGATCCGCCGCCGCACCAAGGCGTACGAGGCGGTCCGGCAGGCACGCGTCACCTACGGGCTCTACCGCACGGGCGGGCGCGACGACCAGGAGCGCCCGCGACGGCTGATCGAGACGTTCCGGCGCACGATGGATGAGGCGGTCGCGCTGCGCGCCACGCTCGGCGCGCTCCGCGCGGAGCCGCCGCCCGAGCACTGGGAGCAGGAACTGCGGGTCGCGGTCTCCTCCGTCGCCGCGCGGCTGCGGCTGCTCGCCGGCGCGATCGAGGTCCGCGGAGAGCGTCCCCTCGGCGGCACCGGCGGTGTCGCGCTGGAGCGGTTCGGCCGGGCGACCGAAGAGGTGCGCCAGGACTGGCTCGCCGACCACAGCGACCTGATCTCCACCGCGCTCCTGCTGCGGGTACGGCAGACCGTCCTCCGCATGGCCGGAGCCGTGGACCGGTCGCGGCGGATCGTCGAGCAGGGCCTGTCGTTCGGCTTCGAGGTCCCGCGCCTTCTCGAGCTGCCGGCGGGCGGCTGGACGCGGCTCAGGCAGGACGTCGTCACGCGGTCGCCGGGCTTCCGGCACGCCGTACGGGTCGGCGTCGCGGTCGCGGTGGCCATGGCGCTCGGCACCGGGCTGAGGCTGACGTACGGCCACTGGCTGACGATCACCGTCCTGATCAGCCTGCGCGACTCCTACGGCGACACCGTGAAACGGGTGGTCAAGCGGGTCGGCGGCACGGCCGTCGGCGCGATCATCGCCGCCCTGGCACTGGCGATCGCGCCGGAGGAGGTGACGCTCGTCGCCCTGATCTTCGTCGGCGCGATCTTCGGCTTCACGTACCGGTCGGTCAACCACGCCTACTGGATGACGTTCGGCACGCCGATGCTCCTGCTGCTGGTCGACTTCTCCAACGCGCTGCGCTGGTCCGCGGCGGGGTGGCGGATCGGGCTCACCTTCGCCGGCGGTCTGATCGCGCTGGCCGCCGCCCGCGCCCTGTGGCCGACCGGCCGGCTCCGCCTGATCCCCGGCGAGCTCGCCGACCTGCTGCGCTCCCACGCCCGCCTCGTACGCGCGGTGG
>NZ_JBHLZP010000082.1:0-29776 GCF_042429965.1 Actinoallomurus acaciae | reverse complement strand
CATCTCCTCGTCCAGCTCGCCCACCCGGGAGCCGGTCGTGCCGGAGGCGCGCGAAACAGACACGTCCCCGACGAGGAAGACGCCGAACAGGCCCCGGTCGGGGATCGTGCCGCCGCTGGTCACCGCGAGCCGCTGCGCCCCGGGGCGCCCCCGCAGGACGCCGGCGACGCGATCCCACACCAGCCGCGGCCGCAGCTCGCCGAACTCGTCGCCGGGATAGCGCCCGGCGAGCATGTCGAGCGTCGCCTCCAGCACCGAGCGCGGCAGTGTCGCGAACGGCGCCGCGCGGCGCACGAGCGTCTCCAGCTCGTCGACCGGCCACTCGTCCATGCCGGTCATCGCGACGATCTGCTGGGCGAGCACGTCGAGGGGATTGCGGGGATAACGCAGCTCCTCGATCCGGCCCGCGCGCATCCGCTCGGCCACGACCGCGGTCTGCACCAGGTCGCCCCGGTACTTCGGGAAGATCACGCCGCGTGAGACCGCGCCGACCTGGTGCCCGGCGCGGCCGATGCGCTGGAGCCCGCCCGCGACCGACGGCGGCGACTCGACCTGGACGACCAGGTCGACGGCGCCCATGTCGATGCCCAGCTCGAGGCTGGAGGTCGCGACGACACCGGGCAGCCGCCCGGCCTTGAGCGCCTCCTCGATGCCGGCCCGCTCCTCCTTCGACACCGACCCGTGGTGCGCGCGTACGACGTCGGCCGGCGCGCCCCGCGAGGACCCGGCCTGCGCCATCATCTCGGCGGGCACGTCCTCCTCGGGGAGCCCCTCCTCGGCGCGCTCGCGGGACAGCTCGTTGAGACGCCCGCTCAGCCGCTCGGCCAGCCGCCGGGAGTTGGCGAAGACGATGGTCGAGCGGTGCGACTCGACGAGGTCGAGCACGCGCGCCTCCACGTGCGGCCAGATCGACGCGCGGTTGGGCTCCCCGGCGGCCGCCCCGGACAGGTCGTCGACCGGTTGCCCAAGCTCCGTCATGTCCTCCAGCGGCACGACGATCTCCAGCTCGACCTCTTTCTCGTGCGGCGGCTGGACCACCGTGGCGGGCCGCGGGCCGCCGAGGAACGTCGCGACCTCCTCCACCGGCCGTACGGTCGCCGAGAGCCCGATGCGCTGGGCCGGCCGCTCCAGCAGGGCGTCGAGCCGCTCCAGGGAGAGGGCGAGGTGAGCGCCGCGCTTGGTGCCCGCGACGGCGTGCACCTCATCGACGATCACGGTCTCGACGCCGCGCAGCGCCTCGCGCGCCTGCGAGGTCAGCATGAGGAACAGCGACTCGGGCGTCGTGATCAGGATGTCGGACGGCTTGGCGGCGAACCGGCGGCGCTCGTCCGCCGGGGTGTCGCCGGAGCGTACGGACACGCGCACGTCGGGCTCGGGCAGGCCCAGCCGCTGGGAGGTCTGGCGCAGCCCGGTCAGCGGTGCCCGCAGGTTGCGCTCGATGTCGACGGCCAGCGCCTTGAGCGGCGAGACGTACAGCACCCGGCAGCGGCGCCTGGGATCTTCGGGCGGCGGCGTCGTGGCGAGCCGGTCGAGCGACCAGAAGAACGCCGCGAGCGTCTTGCCCGAGCCGGTCGGCGCCACGACCAGCGTGTTGTCGCCCTGCGCGATCGCCTCCCACGCGCCGTCCTGCGCCGCCGTGGGCGCGGCGAAGGCCCCGGTGAACCAGGCGCGCGCGGCGTCGGAGAAGCGGTCGAGCGGTCTCATGCTGCCATGATGCCTCCCGGCACTGACAGGACCGGCCGCCCGATAGCGTGTGAGGGTGCGTCTAACCGTGTTCTGGGACCGGATGAACCAGCAGTTCGGCGAAAATTACGCCGAGAGCGTGGCCAAGGACTACGTCATGGCCGAGCTCGACGGCCGCACGATCGAGCAGGCACTGGCCGAGGGTATCGGCGCCAAGGAGGTCTGGCGGGCCGTCTGCGCGACGTTCGACGTGCCCCAGAAGCTGCGATGAGCATCGACCGGGCGCTCGCCGAGGCGCGGGCCGGTCTGACGCGGCTGAAGCCGCACGACGCGGCCCAGGCCGTACGCGCCGGTGCGCTCCTCGTCGATACGCGCCCGGAGTACCAGCGGCGCGTCGACGGCGACATCCCCGGCGCGATCGTGATCGAGCGCAACCACCTCGAGTGGCGGCTCGATCCCCGCAGCGGCGCCCGGATCCCCGAGGCCGCGCACGAGCGGATCCGCTGGATCGTGATCTGCGACGAGGGCTACTCCTCCTCACTCGCCGCCGCGTCGTTGCGAGTGATCGGGCTGCTCCACGCCACCGACGTCGTGGGCGGCTTCCAGGAGTGGCGCGCGGCCGGGCTGCCGGTGACGCCCGGTGCCGTACGGCCGCGGCTCGCGTCCTACGACCTCAGATGACGGCGATCGCGGTGATCAGCCCGACGGCCGCCTGCGTGGCACCCAGCAGGATCGCCGACGGCTCGAGCTTCTCCTCGGCCATCAGCCTCGCCACGTCCACGCCCAGCAGATAACGCACGATCACCGAGGCGATCAGCTGCGCGACGATGCCCACGAGACCCCACACCAGCGTCGCGATCAGCCCTTCGAGCAGCTTCCCGCCGGAGGCGAAGATCGACGCCGCCACCACCAGGCCGACGGCCCCGATGCCGCAGACGGCCAGCAGCGTCGCGTTGGCGTTCCGGTTCGTCCGGATGATCGTGGTCAGCCGGCCCGGCGTCGCCAGGTCGACCGCGAGGAACCCGATGATCAACAGCACCAGCCCGAGCGCCGTGTACGCGGCGATCGCGCCGGCGCCCTTGCCCAGAGCCGTGCCGAAGCCGTCCGAGAAAGCCAGGTACATATCGGTCTCCCTGTGAGGACTCAGTCGTCGATGCGGTGGGGTACGAAGGACGAGGTGTCATCGGTGATGAGGCCGGAGGTCTCACGGATGCCGAGGCCCGCCGACTCGTCGCCCACGACCCACGCGCCCAGCACGGGATGCTCGCCGTCGAAGTCCGGCAGCGGGCACAGCTCCTGGTAGACGAAGCCCTCCGCGCCGTACTCCCCGGTGGTCGTCGTCCGCACGCCCTCCGGCGTCACGATGCTCATGCTCGCGCCCTCGCGGCCCAGCAGCGGCTTGCGGACGTACGACGTCAGCGTGCTCGGCGTGCCCAGGAAGGCCGGCAGCAGGTTCGGATGGTCCGGGTACAGCTCCCAGAGCACGACGAGGAGCGCCTTGTTCGACAGGAGCATCTTCCAGATCGGCTCGATCCACGCCGCCCGGGGGACCTGCCGGCCGAACGGCTCGGCGACGATCCACTCCCACGGGTAGAGCTTGCAGAGCGTATGGATCTCCGCCTCGTCCAGGTCGACGAAACGCTCCTTGAGGGAGTGCCAGCCGACGTCCTCCATGGCGATCGCGCGCGCCCGGACACCGGCCTGCTCGGCCGTCTCCTGCAGGTACGCGACGGTCATGAGCTCTTCGCCGGTCTCGTCCTCGGTCGTCCAGGCGAAGTGCACGGGGGAGGGCGGGGCGATCTGCTTCCACCGGTCGACGAGCCGCTCGTGGACGGAGTTCCACTGGTCGTCGCCGGGGTACACGTCCTGCAGCCAGTACCACTGGATGATCGAGCTCTCCACGAGCGCGGTCGGGGTGTCGGCGTTGTACTCCAGCAGCTTCGCCGGGCCCTCGCCGTCGTACCGGAGGTCGAACCGTCCGTACAGGTGCGGGTCGCGCCGCCGCCACGACGCCTCGATCAGCGGGCGCACCCAGGGCGGGATGCCGAACACGTCGTACCGGCCGGTGCTTACGACGTGCTCCACCGCGGCCAGGCACATCTGGTGGAGCTCCTCGACCACCGACTCCAGCGCGAGGACCTCGTCCATGGGGAAGACGTAATGCACGGACTCGTCCCAGTACGGGCGCCGCAGGTGCTCCGGGTGGGAGGTGCGGTGGTACGCGAGGCCCTGCGACTCGATGATCTGAGCCCAGTCCGCGCGCGGGTCGCAGAACTCGCGTCGCACGCTCAGCCTCCGTGGGAGCCGGAGTGGCCGCCGAAGCCGCCGCGTGAGATCACCCGGCCGCCGCGCGAGGTGATCTTGTTGCCGCGCGGGCGGATGGTGCTGCCGCGCGAGACGTATCCGCCGTGGTAGCGGCCGCCGTAGTACCAGTAGTAGCGGCCGTACGAGCCCCCGTTGTCGCAGTAGTAGTCGGGGACGACGCGGTAGGAGCCGCCGTGGGAGTTCCAGCCGTCCACGCAGCTCGCGTTCGTGCTCGACGAGCAGGCGACGAGGGTCAGCGACAGGACGCTCAGGGCGCTCAGCTGTACGGCGCCGGAACGCATTCGCCGACCGGCGGCTTTGGGAGGCATTGCCGACGATCCTCCGATTCCAGGGGTGGTGCCCGGTAAGTGTAGAGGTGGGACGGTCGATCGGCGGGATCGGTTCAACGAATGGGAAAGCTCAGATAAAGGTCGGCCGGTTCGGCCCCCGCGGGAAGATCACTCACCTGGCCGTCGCCGGTCTCGACCACCCGCCAGGAACCGTCCGCGCGTCGTGCCAGGTCAGTGGTGATGAACCGGCAGCCCAGCGAACGCACGCAGGGTGCGACCGACTCGGTGAGGGGGCGTGGGCGTATCTCCGGAGTGTCCGGATGCGGCCCGACCAGAACCGGTTCTCCGTCGACCCACCAGACGCGCGCCTCGCCGTCTTCGTACGTCTCGAACTCGCGGATCACGATGCCGCCGGCCAGGGAGTCGCCCTGGAGCTCGACGAAACGCGAGACGACCGCGTGCAGCCGGTCGACGTCGGCGACGTCGGGCACGAAGCACGCCTCGTCCCACTCGTGCTTGCGCGACTTCACGTAGTCCTTGACGATCGCCGGGCCCTTGGGGAGCGGGCGTACGAGCTGGGCCAGGCGATCCTTGTCCGGAGGCGCGCCGGGACGGGTCGGCAGCCACACGCTCGCAGGGGTGACGCCGGCGAACGTGTCGTACCAGCCCGGCAGCTCGTGCGCCTTCTGGTAGCCGTCCGGCGGCACCGCCATCGTGACCCTGCGCGCGCCGAGCGCGGAGGCCAGCGCGGTGTACTGCACGGACGTCATCATCCATCCGCGGTACCAGACCGTGCCGAGGTCGCGGGGGACACGGTGTACGGCCATGGCCGCGTCGCCCTGCTGGAGGGCGTCGTGGTCGATGAGCGCGATGGATCCGCCGAGCGCGCGCACGGACTCGGCCTCCCGCGCGAAGTGTTCGTCGACCCGCCGGGGGTTGAGCGGGTCGGCGCACATGAGAATGGTGACCGGCATGATCCTGCGCCTCAGCGTAAGCCAAGTTCACCGGACTTTCTGAGTGTCTGACCATGATCGAACACGTGTTCGGCTAGAGTTGTCCGCAACGGGCGGCGTAATCCACAACGGTGGCCCGGACTCTCGAAAACTGTCGGTGCGGCCCCGTAACGTCGCACCCGTCAACATCAGTCACCGACTTCACAGGGACACCTCACATGGCAGCAAACGATCGCGAGAAGGCCCTCGAGGCGGCGCTCGCCCAGATCGAGCGGCAGTTCGGTAAGGGTTCCGTCATGCGGCTGGGCCAGGAGGGCCGCCCTCCGGTCGAGGTGATCCCGACCGGCTCGATCGCCCTCGACGTGGCCCTCGGCATCGGCGGCTATCCGCGCGGCCGCGTCGTCGAGATCTACGGCCCCGAGTCCTCCGGTAAGACCTCGCTCGCGCTCCACGCGGTGGCGAGCGCGCAGAAGAACGGCGGCATCGCCGCGTTCGTCGACGCCGAGCACGCGCTCGACCCCGAATACGCGAAGAAGATCGGTGTCGACATCGACGCGCTCCTGGTCTCCCAGCCCGACACGGGCGAGCAGGCGCTGGAGATCACCGACATGCTGATCCGCTCCGGCGCGATCGACGTCGTGGTCATCGACTCCGTCGCCGCCCTCGTGCCGCGCGCGGAGATCGAGGGCGAGATGGGCGACAGCCACGTCGGCCTCCAGGCCCGCCTCATGTCGCAGGCGCTCCGCAAGCTCACCGGCGCCATCAACCAGACCAAGACCACGGCGGTCTTCATCAACCAGCTGCGCGAGAAGGTCGGCGTCATGTTCGGCTCGCCGGAGACGACCACGGGCGGCAAGGCGCTGAAGTTCTACGCGTCGGTCCGGCTCGACGTGCGGCGCATCGAGACGATGAAGGACGGCACCGACGCCGTCGGTAACCGCACCCGCGTCAAGGTCGTGAAGAACAAGATGGCGCCGCCGTTCAAGGTCGCCGACTTCGACATCCTGTACGGCGTGGGCATCAGCCGTGAGGGCGGCCTCATCGACATGGGCGTCGAACACGGCTTCGTCCGCAAGTCGGGCGCTTGGTACACCTACGAGAGCGACCAGCTCGGCCAGGGCAAGGAGAACGCCCGCACCTTCCTCCGGGAGAACCCCGACCTCGCCAACGAGCTGGAGAAGAAGATCAAGGAGAAGCTCGGGGTGGGCCCGAAACTCGACGCCGACCCGACGGCACCTCTGGCGGAGGCCCCTGCCACGCCCCCGACGGCCGCCGCGGGCGCGCCGGCGGGCAAACCCGCCCCGGCCAAGCGCGGCTCCAAGAACACCCCGAAACCCGGCGACGCCTGAGCCCCAGCGACCTGCCTCCCCGGCCAGCCTGAGCCCACCGAGGCCCGATGACTGAGCGCCGCACTGGCGAGCGCCGCTTCGGCAAGAGCTGGCCCGGCGAGGGCTGGTCCGGAGAGGGTTGGCGCGGTGAGGTCGAGACAGCGAGGGCCGGTTCAGCGAGAACCGGTCCGGCGAGGTCGAGATGGCAAGGGTCGGTCCGGCGAGGTCGAGACGGCAAGATCTGGGGCGGTGAGAACCGGTCCGGTGACGTCGGGTCGGTGAGGGCTGGTGCGGTCAGGTCGAGACGGCAAGGGCCGGTGCGGCGAGAGCCGGTCCGGCGACGTCGAGACAACGAGAGCTGGTCCGGCGAGGGACGGCAAGGGCCGGTGCGGCGAGAGCCGGTCCGGCGACGTCGAGACAACGAGAGCTGGTCCGGCGAGGTCGAGACAGCGAGGGCCGGTGTGGCGAGAGCTGGGCTGGCGAGGTCGGGCGGCGAAGGCCGGTCCAGCGAGGTCGAGATGGCAAGGGTCGGTCCGACGAGGTCGAGACGGCAAGGCCTGGTCCGGTGAGAACCGGTCTGGAGACGTCGAGGCGGTGAGCGCTGGTGCGGGCAGATCGAGACGGCAAGGGCCGGTCCGGTGAGGTCGGGGTGGCGAGGGCCGGTCCAGCGAGGTCGAGACGGCAAGGTCTGGTCCGGCGAGAGCCGGTCTGGAGATGTCAGGGCGGCGATGGCTGGCCCGGCGAGGTTGGGGCGACAAGGTCTGGGGCGACGAGGGCCGGTCCGGTGACGTCGAGGCGGCAAGGTCTGGTCTGGCGAGGGCCGGTGCGGCGAGGCAAAGGCTGGGGCGGCGAGGCTTGCTCGGTCGTGACCTGGTGGGCAAGACTCGCCGAGTCTGGACCTGTCTCGGCCGGACTCGGCGCGTCGGTCCGGCGGCCAAGCCGGACGTGGCTCATCGCCGCCGAACCCGGCAGGATGGAGTCCGGCATGGCGAGTCCGGCGGGCTGTGTTCGGTCTGGGCTGAGTCCGACCCGGGCTGGGCCCGGTCCGATCCGGGCTGGGGCTGGCAGGCCTGGCCTCGATACGGTTCGGGCTCGGCAGGGCGGAGTCCGGATCGCCGGGTTCGGCGGGCTGGGCTCGGCGGACCGAGTTCGACCTTGGCCGGGCGCGGTGAGTCTGGGCTCGGTTCGGGCTCGGCAGGCTGGAGTCTGGCCTGGCGGGATCGGTGAACTGCGTTCGGCCCAGGGCTGGGCCGGAGAGTCTGGCCTTAGTACGGGCCAGGCTCGGCGTGGGCGAGTATGGCTTGCCGAGGTCGGCAGGCTGTGTTCGGCACGGGCCAGGGCTGGCGAGGCTGAGCTCGGCGAATCCGGGCTCGGCACAGTATGGGCACGGCACGGGCGATATGGCTCGGGCCGGGAATGACGGGGCCCTAAGGCCTCCTGGCGGGTGGCGGCGTCGCGTCCCGCACCGGGTCGACACCGGTGTGGGCACCTTCCCCGGCGGCGTCGCCCCCGCTCAGGAGTTTCGGCGTGAGTGATGCCGGGCCGTGCTGCCGGCGCCTGGTCCGGCGAAGACTTCGGAGGTGTCATGTCCGCAGACGAGACCGGCGCCGGGTCCGACGACTTGGACCCCGCCGATCCGGAGTCCGGCTGGACCACCGGAACCACTCCTCCTTCCGGCGAGCCGCCGCGGCCCTCGACCGGGCACACGGCGTCTGGCTGGGCCACCGGTATCACCGGCCCCGCCGGGGATCCCGGCGGCTCTCCGACCGCCCCTCTTCCGGCCGACGGGGAGGAAGGAAGCGCGGCGGCCATGCCGTACCGCGACGGCCCTGCGCCTGGACCGGGCGATCGTGCCGCGACCTCCGGGCGACGAGCAGGCGGACGGACAGGAGGGCGGACAGGCAGGCGGAAGTCCAGACGCGAAACCCGCGAAGCGCGCTCTAACCACGAGGCGGGTTCCGGTCGCGAGGCGCGTTCTGGTGGTGAGGCGCGCTTCGGCGGTGGGACAGGCTCTGGCCGTGAGGCGGGCTTCGGTGGTGAGCCGCGTTCCGGCCGTGAGTCGCGTTCCGGCCGTGAGGCGGGTTCCGGCGGTGAGGCGGGTTCCGGCGGTGAGGCGGGCTTCGGCGGTGGGGCAGGTTCCGGTCGTGAGGCGCGCTTGGGCGGTCGGGCAGGTTCCGAGGGTGAGGCGCGCTTCGGCCGTAAGGCAGGTGCTGGTCGTGAGGCGGGTTTGGGCGGTGGGGCAGGTTCCGGTGGTGAGGCGGGCTTGGACGGTGAGGCAGGTCTCGGCGGTCGGGCGGTTTCTGGTCGTGCGGGGGGTTTCGGTCGTGTGGGGGGTTCTGGTCGGGTGGGGGGCGGCTCGGCCACCGATCCGGAGGCTGAGGCGCGCGAGATCTGTCTGCGGCTGCTCAGCTTCTCGCCCCGCACGCGGGCGCAGCTCGCGGATGCGTTGCGGCGTAAGGGAATCGACGACGAGGTGGCCGAGCGGGTGCTGGGCCGGTACACCGAGGTCGGCCTGATCGACGACGTCGCCTTCGCGCGGGCGTGGGTGCAGTCGCGGCACACCGGCCGTGGACTTGCTCGGCGGGCGCTCGCGGCCGAGTTGCGGCAGCGCGGGGTCGCCGACGACACGGTCAAGGAGGCTGTCGAGGAGCTCGACCCGGAACAGGAAGAGGCCGCCGCCCGCGAACTCGTCGCCAAGCGCATGGCCGCCACCCGTGGCCTCGACCCGGTCAAGCGCACCCGGCGCATCCTCGGTGTTCTCGCCCGCAAGGGATACTCCGGCGGGCTCGCCTACCGTCTCGTCCGCGAGGCCCTCGAACAGGAGGGCATCGACGACCCCGGCGTCCCCACGGACGAATGACCGCGAACATCTGTCGGCGAACCATCGGTGAGCCGACCTCGCGCCTGTGTTCGGTCTCCGGCCTGTGTCCGGTCTCCGGTCCGCGTCCGGCTTCTGGTTCGTGTCCGGCGTCCGGTCCGCGTCCGGCCTTCGGTCCGCGTCCGGCTTCTGGTTCGTGTCCGACCTTCGGTCCGCGTCCGGCTTCTGGCTCGGATCCGGCGTCCGGTCCGCGTCCGGCCTTCGGTCCGCGTCCGGCTTTTGATTCGTTCCCGGCTTCCGGCCCGCGTGCGGGCTCTGGTTCGCGCCCGGCCTACGTTCGGCTTCCAGCTGTCGGTTTCCGGCGTTCTGGTGTGAGCAGCAATTCCTGCTCACACCAGAACGCCGGGAGCGAAGGTAGGGCCGCGAGACGCCCGCGTTCGGCCCCGGCTGCCACCGGCGAGGGCCGTGTATCTCTCTTGCGGAGGATCGCCGTATCGTCGAGACCGGCGGGAGGCGGCGCATGCCATCCTTCTCACTGTCCGTCGTCCGGTGGTCGCCATCCGTCGCTCGTCGTCGGCGGTTGCGGGCCTGGGCGTCTCATCTCCGGGGGCGTCCTGCCGCCGTCGTACGACGGCCTGGCCGGTGACGGGTCGTCCGGGAGCCACGAGCGTAACGGCACTGACCTGCGGCAATGTCGGGGCCTCGGGACGCCGACGGCGGGATAACGCTCCCAGGCGCCGGGCGGGCGCCGCTCGCGGGCGGTCGGCGGGAGTTATGGGTAACTGCTTGCCACATGCAACGAATCGTCCCGAACGAGGAGTCTTTCCTTGCCCATTACCTCCTCGACGCTTACGGTTACGGCAGTGAGGAGTTACTCCGCGCAGTGCGGATTGCCATACGACCGCAGACGTTGACGAGCTGAGAGGTGATCCGGCCGGCTCCCCCTATGGCCGGTTGGTTCGGATTGCAGGGTTCTAGGCGGAAGCCTTGGACCTTAGACGGTTGTGCCCTGCCCGGCATCCGTCGGCGGTCCGGCATACCCATGGCGCGTTCGTAGCCCCTCGCGCGCCGCCTTGGTGTTGGGCGGCCTCCGTGTCGAGGAAAGGGGTCAGTGCCGTGATCTGGGTTGTCATAGGTGCGGCACTGGTCATCATCGTGGCGTTCGTCACCTTCGTCGTCGTCGTGCTCCAACGCCTCCCCGGCCGGGGAGGCGCCAAGAACGCCGTGCGGAGCGAAGAGGAGATCAACGCTCATCGGGACGCGGACGAGATCGTAGCGCGGGCGAAGGCGCAGGCGCAGGAGATCGTTTCCGAAGCCGAGACGATGGCCAAAGAGGTCTCCGCGACGGCGCGCGAAGACGCCGAGAAGGAGATCAAGGCGCTCAAGGACGATCTGCGGCCGGTCCGTGAGGATCTGGAGAGACGAGAGGTCCGGCTCGCCGAGCGTGAGCAGCGGCTCGACGACGAGATGCGGCGCCTCGAGGAGCGCGGCCAGAAGCTGGACGAGCTGAAGCAGTCTCTGAAAGAGCGCAGGGCCGAGCTGGAGCGGGTCGACGAAGAACGCCGGCAGGTTCTCGAACAGGCCGCCGGGCTCACCGCCGAGCAGGCCAAGACCGAACTGGTCTCGGTGATCGAGAACCAGGCCAAGCGCGAGGCGGCGCTGATCGTCCGTGACATCGAGAACGAGGCACGCGAGCAGGGCGAGAAGCGCGCGAAAAAGATCGTGACGCTGGCGATCCAGCGGGTGGCCACCGAGCAGACCGCCGAGTCCGTCGTCTCGGTCCTGCACCTGCCGAGCGACGAGATGAAGGGCCGCATCATCGGCCGTGAGGGTCGCAACATCCGGGCGTTCGAGACGGCCACCGGCGTGAACCTCATCATCGACGACACCCCCGAGGCCGTCCTGCTGAGCTGCTTCGACCCCGTACGCCGCGAGGTCGGCCGGCTCACCCTGGAAAAGCTCGTCCTCGACGGCCGGATCCACCCGCAGCGCATCGAGGAGATCTACGACCACAGCAAGGCCGAGGTCGAGCAGCTGTGCGTACGCGCGGGCGAGGACGCCCTGGTCGAGCTCGGCATCACCGACATGCATCCCGAGCTCATCGCCCTGCTCGGCCAGCTGCGCTACCGCACCTCGTACGGGCAGAACGTCCTGAAGCACCTGATCGAGTCGGCGCACATCGCCGGGATCATGGCCGCCGAGCTGCGCCTTCCGACGGCTCTGCTGAAACGCTGCACGCTCCTGCACGACATCGGCAAGGCGCTCACCCATGAGGTCGAGGGCAGCCACGCGCTCATCGGCGCCGAGATCGCGCGCCGGTACGGCGAGGACGAGGAGGTCGTGCACGCGATCGAGGCCCACCACAACGAGGTGGAGGTCCGTACGGTCGAGGCCGTGCTCACCCAGGCCGCCGACGCGATCAGCGGTGGACGCCCGGGCGCCCGCCGTGAGTCGCTCGAGGCGTACGTCAAGCGGCTGGAACGCCTCGAGGAGATCGCCACCGAGCGCGACGGCGTGGAGAAGGTCTTCGCCATGCAGGCGGGCCGCGAGATCCGCGTCATGGTCCGGCCGGACTCGGTCGACGACATCCAGGCCCAGGTCATCGCGCACGACATCGCCAAGCAGGTCGAAGAGGAGCTGACCTACCCGGGGCAGATCCGCATCACCGTCGTACGCGAGTCGCGGGCCACCGAGTTCGCCCGCTGACCGGCACGGCCCGTACACCGGCCCGCTGACCGGCGCAGCCCGTACACCGGCCCGCAGCCCGTACACCGGCCCGCTGACCAGCAGCACGACGCTGGTCCAGGCGGCGCCGAAGCCAGGGACCCGGCGTCACGGCGGTGACGCGCGACCGGGCAGGGAGCCGCCGGCCGCCCGTCCGGCACGACGCGCGGCCGTGCCGGACGGGGCCGATCAGCCCGCGGGCTCGGACGGCGCGGGCTCGGACGGCGCGGGCTCAGGCGGCTGCTGGACCGGTCGCCGTCCTACGGTCAGCTCGATCGCCGGCACGTTCTTCGGGTCGAAGCCGAGCGTCTGACCGTAGAACGCCAGCTCCGCCTCCAGCGAGGCGATCACCGTGTCGGCCCGCCGGAAACCGTGCGACTCGCCGTCGAACGCCAGGTACGCGTACGGGATGTCCTTGGCCGCCACCGCGTCCACGAAGCGCTCGGACTGCGGCGGAGAGACGATCGGGTCGTTCCGGCCCTGCAGCAGCAGCACCGGGCAGGCCGTCCCGGAGGCCCGCGCGAGCGGCGAGCGCTCCTCGTACGTCCGCTCGAACCCCGGAACCGGCCCGATCAGCCCGTACAGGTAGGTCGACTCGAAGTCGTGCGTCTCCTTGAGCCAGCTCTGCGGGTCGGCGATGCCGAAGTAGGACGTGCCGGCCTTGAACAGCGTGCTCTGCGTGATCGTGCACAGTGTGGTCCATCCGCCGGCGCTCGCGCCGCGTACGGCCAGCCGGTCCGGGTCGGCGATGCCGCCGTCCACGAGCGCCTGGGCCGCCGCGACCGTGTCCTCGACGTCGACGACGCCCCACTGACGCCGCAGCCGTTCGCGGTACGAGCGGCCGTAGCCGGTCGAGCCTCCGTAGTTGACGTCGACGACGCCGAGGCCCCGGCTGGTGAAGTAGGCGATCTCCAGGTCCAGCACGCTCGTGGCGTGGTCGGTCGGCCCGCCGTGCACGAACACGATGTACGGCGGCAGCTCGCCGTCGGGCGCCTGGGCGGTGGGATTGGTCGGCGGATACACGAAGGCGTGCACGGCCCGCCCGAACGGCCCCTCGAGCTCCTGAGCGCGCGGCAGCGGCAGGTAGGCGGGGTCGGGCGGCGCGTCCAGCTCGGCCCGCAGCACCTTGGCCTCGCCGCTGTCGGCGTTCACCGCCACCACGGACCACGGGATGTCCGGGGCGCCGGCGATCCCCACGATGGTGGTGCCGTCGGCGGACAGCTGGAGCTTCCAGTCGGTGTAGGGCAGGTCGAAGTCGGTCAGCTCGGCGGTCTCCGGGTCGTACAGCCCCAGCCGCTGGTCGCCCTGCCCGTGCAGCACCGCGATGCGCCCGTCCTCCAGGACGGCGTACGGGCGGCCGCCGAGGTTCCACAGCGGCCCGGCGAACTCCTCCTCGGCCGGGTACAGGGCCTGTGGAGACTCGACGCGCAGCCCGATCTCGTACAGGTTCCACCAGCCGGGCCAGTCCGAGACGACGTAGAGGCTGGTCTCGTCCAGCCACGTGGGCGCCAGCGCCGACTCGTTCAGCCCGCCCTTGACCGTACGGGGGCGTTCGAGCGCGCCGGTGGCCTCGAAGGCGGCGACCCGCAGTTCGGTGCCGTCCCACGGCATCCTGGGGTGGCTCCACTGCACCCACGCGAGGTGCCCGCCGTCGGGCGAGGGCGTCGGGAAGGCGTAGAAGTCGGCGCCGCTGACGAGCTCGCGGATCGCCCGGGGGTCCTGCGTCGCCGCGCCGCTGAGCGGGATCGCGACGATGGCCCGCCGTACGGCGCCCGAGGCGTGGCTCTCCTGGACGCACCAGATGTGCTGACCGTCGGGCGACAGCGTGAAGTCGGCGTACCGCAGCCCCGACGGCTCGGCTGGCTCCGGCGTCAGCGGCAACGGGGTACGGCCCTCGGCGAGCCGGTAGAGCCGCTGGTCGGAGTAGTTGGCGAAGACCAGGTCGCCGTCCGGCAGGGGCAGGTAGGACCGCCCGCCGTACTCGTGCACGCGCGTGCGGGCGTCCCACGGCGCGGGCAGCAGGTCGGTGCCGGACCGCACGATCGTGGTACGCCCGCCCTTCTCCGGACGGGTCTCCTGCCACCACACACGATCGCCGTGGATGGTGGGAAAACCGAGCCGCAGGCGCGCCCTGGCGACGTCGGCGGCGGAGATGGGGGAGGGCCAGGATCCATAGGGGGCGGTCGCACGAGCGGTCATATCGGAATCGTCTCGCAAACCGGCGGACAATGGGGCCACGACCCGGCACTTGTCCCTGTTAAAAGTTAAGGCCGGGACCGGTGGGTCGACCTCCGGTCCCGGCCTGGTCCCTCCGGTCCGCGACCGGACGGCACCGTCTTTAGATGGCGGAGTCCATGCCGACCGCGGGAGGAGCGCCCGCGCCGGTGGCCAGGGTGCGGGCGGAGCTCTTGCGGCTGCGCCGGCTGCGCTTCTCCAGCCACGTCGCGAGCAGGCCGAGCGCGATGTTGATGACGATGTAGATCGCCGCGATCACGATGATGGACGGGATGGTGTTGCCGAAGTTGCTGGAGACGGTGCGCAGACCCGCGTCGAGCAGGTCGTTGTAGGCGACGATGTAGCCCAGCGCGGTGTCCTTCAGCAGCACGACCAACTGGCTGATGACGGCCGGCATCATCGCGGTGATCGCCTGTGGCACCAGAATCCTCAGCATGACGCCGGCCTTGCGCAGGCCGATCGAGTAGCCCGCCTCGGACTGGCCCTTGGGGATCGAGTTGATACCGGAGCGGAAGATCTCCGCGAGCACCGACCCGTTGTAGAGCGTCAGGCCGATCACGAGCGCCAGGAACGCCGAGACCGGCGGGAGGACCCGGTCGAACGCGTCCATGATCGCGGGCGGGCCCGCCATCGCGAAGAAGATCATGATCAGCAGGGGGATGGCGCGGAAGAACTCCACCACCGCCCCGGCCGGAACGCTGATCCACTTGTGCTCCGACATCCGGCCTAGGCCGAAGACCAGCCCGAAGACCAGGGCCAGCACCGCGGCGACCGCGGCCGCCTTGAGGGTGTTCCCGAGACCGGGGAGGATCTGCCTGGTCCAGACGACCTTCTGGGTGAACGGCTTCCAGAGCTTGCCGTCGAACTGGTGCTGCTGACTCAGCCGCGCGATGATCAGATACGCGATGAAGAGCAGCACCACGGCCGCGACCAGTGTGATGATGTTGTTGCGCAGCCGCGCCCGCGGACCGGGGGCGTCGAACAGGACCGAGGGCTTGTTCTTGGTCGGCCGCCGCGCTGGCGCGTCCGCCGGGGTGTCCGTGGACAGGGTCATCGCGCCACCGCCAGTCGCTTGGAGAGCCAGCTGAAGAAGAAGCCGGTCGGGAGGGTCAGCACCATGAACCCGATCGCGAACCCGAGGAAGATCGGGATGGTGCCGCCGTACGTGTCGAACATCTGCTTCATCTGGGCGGAGGCCTCGAAGTAACCGGCCGCGAGCGCCACGGTGGTGTTCTTGATCATCGCGATGAACACGCTGCCCAGCGGGGCGATCACCGCACGGAAGGCCTGCGGCAGCACGATGAGGCGCAGCGACTGGGTGAAGGTGAGCCCGATCGACCGGGCGGCCTCCGCCTGCCCGAGCGGCACGGTGTTGATGCCGGCCCGCAGCGACTCGCACACGAACGACGCCGTGTAGATCGTCATGCCGATGGTCGCCAGCCAGAAGCCGTTCGTGCTGGGGTCGTCGGAGATCTGCAGGTGCAGCGTGTCGCTCAGGCCGAGGCTGCAGAACAGCAGCACGAGCGTCAGCGGCGTGTTACGGAAGACATAGACGTACAGGGCGCCCGCCGCCCGCAGCACCGGGGTCGGCGAGACCCGCATCGCGGCGAGCACGGTGCCGAGGATCAGCGAGCCGATGCCCGCCAGGAGGGCGAGCCGGATCGTTCCCCAGAACGCCTTCATGACGGTGCCGAATTCTTGCTGCAGCGGACCGAAGTCCAACAGCGCGTGCAAATTCATGGGTCTCCACCGGATCGAAACGGCGCCGGTGAGCGCGAATCGCTCACCGGCGCACGGGGTCGCTACGGTTCAGCTGCAGCCCTGGAAAGCCGGGGGCTTGGCCGTGTCGAACTGCAGGCCCTCCGGGGTGAACCATTTGTCGATGAGCTTCTTGGCCGTGCCGTCGGCGTACATGTCGGTGATCGCCTTGTTGACGGCGTTACAGGTCTTGACGTCGCCCTTCTTGATGCCGACGCCGTACTTTTCGTCGGTGAACGGCACGTTGTCCACCTTCACCGACGAACCCTCACGCGCGGCGTAGCCGGCGAGGATGGTGCTGTCGGTGGAGACCGCGTCGAGCGAGCCGCCCTTGAGCTTGGTGATGCACTCCTCGTACGCGTTGGCCGGCACGAGCTTGATCGCGACCTTCTGGTTGAACTTGTTCGTGCCCTCGGTGAGGTTCTTCCAGGAGTTGGAGCCGGAGACCTGGCAGACCCGCTTGCCCTTGAGATCGGCGAACGTCTTGATCGAGGTGTCGTTGGCGCGGACCAGGATGTCCTGGTGGGGCACCAGGTAAGGGCCGCCGAAGGTGACCAGCGGAAGGCGCGCCGCGGTGATCGAGTAACTGGCGATCACCAGGTCGTCGGTGCCGTTCTTGAGGAACGTCTCGCGGTTGGCGGAGATCGTTTCCTTCCAGGTGATGTTCTTCTCCTGGACGCCCAGTTTGCCCGCGATGTACTTGGCCACGTCCACGTCGAAGCCCTCGACGGTGCCGTCGGGCTTCTTCAGCCCGATGCTCGGCTGATCGAACTTCACGCCGATCGTGAGCTTCTTCTGGTCCTTGGCCTTGTCGACGACCGAACCGGCCTTCTTGGCACCGCAGCCGGTGACGCCCATCGTGGCGACGGCCAGCGCGGCGACGGCAACACCGAAATGACGTACTCGCATGATCTTCCTCTGCTTTCGAGCCGGCGCGAGAGCGCGGCCGGCGCGTTCATGACAATCAGTGCGTCAGAATCTTGGAAAGGAAATCTTTCGCGCGATCGCTTCGGGCGTTCGTGAAGAACTCTTCCGGAGTGTTCTCTTCGACGATCTGACCATCCGCCATGAAGACCACTTTGTTGGCCGATGCGCGAGCGAAGCCCATTTCGTGGGTCACCACGACCATGGTCATTCCCTCGGCGGCGAGATTGGTCATGACGTCGAGTACTTCTTTGATCATTTCCGGGTCGAGCGCGGAAGTGGGCTCGTCGAAGAGCATCACCTTGGGCCGCATGGCGAGGGCCCGCGCGATCGCGGCACGCTGCTGCTGTCCGCCGGAGAGCTGCGCCGGGTACTTCTCGGCCTGGGTCGCGATCCCGACCCGCTCGAGAAGCTCCATCGCGTACTTCTCCGCCTCGGCGGCAGGGGTTTTCTTCACCTTCGTCGGACCGAGGGTGACGTTCTGGAGGATCGTTTTGTGCGCGAACAGATTGAACGACTGGAAGACCATGCCGACATCGGCCCTGAGCTGTGCGAGCTCCTTGCCGTCTTCGGGCAGCGGCTGCCCGTCGATCCGAATGGTCCCGTCATCGATCGGCTCTAGCCGGTTGATCGTGCGGCACAAAGTGGACTTGCCGCCCCCCGACGGACCGATCACCACCACGACCTCGCCTCGGTGGATGGTGAGATCGATGTCCTTCAGGACGTGCAATTCACCGAAGTACTTGTTGACGTTCTCAAGTACGACGAGCGGTCCGCCGCCACTCACGTCGGCCTCCTGGGCCGCCTTGCCGGTGTCGGTCATGCCCGCAAAGCGTACGTCATCCGAAGAACGCCACCAGTCCCTTGATATACCGATCCGATCACGTTGTTCGCCTGTAGTACCTCCCTGTTCCCGCTGATGGGCGTTCGGTTCGGCGGGCCGGTGGGTCCCGTCGGGGCGCCGGGCGCGCGTACCCTTTCTCTTGAGATGAACGCGCCCACGACTTTCGACGACCACGCCCGCACGTACGAGATACGCACGTACGGGTGCCAGATGAACGTGCACGATTCCGAGCGGCTCGCGGGTCTGCTCGAAGACGCGGGATACGCACGCGCCGGCGAGGGCGCGACGCCTGACGTCGTCGTCTTCAACACCTGCGCGGTCCGCGAGAACGCCGACAACCGGCTCTACGGCAACCTGGGCCACCTGCGGCCGGTCAAGGAGGGCCACGCCGGCATGCAGATCGCCGTCGGCGGCTGCCTCGCCCAGAAGGACCGCGACACGATCGTCGAACGCGCGCCCTGGGTCGACGTGGTGTTCGGCACCCACAACATCGGGTCGCTGCCGGTGCTGCTCGAACGCGCGCGGGTGCGGGAGGAGGCGCAGGTCGAGATCAAGGAGTCGCTGGAGGCGTTCCCCAGCACCCTGCCGACGCGCCGCGAGTCCCCGTACGCCGCGTGGGTGTCCATCTCGGTGGGCTGCAACAACACGTGCACCTTCTGCATCGTCCCCGCACTGCGCGGCAAGGAGACCGACCGGCGGCCGGGCGAGATCCTCGCCGAGATCGAGGCGCTGGTCGCCGAGGGCGTCCTGGAGATCACCCTGCTGGGCCAGAACGTCAACTCCTACGGAGCAGAGTTCGGCGACCGGGGCGCCTTCGCGGGCCTGCTGCGGGCCTGCGGCGAGGTCAAGGGCCTGGAGCGGGTGCGCTTCACCTCCCCGCACCCGCGCGACTTCACCGACGACGTGATCGCGGCGATGGCCGAGACGCCCAACGTGATGCCGTCGCTGCACATGCCGCTGCAGTCCGGCTCCGACCGCGTGCTCAAGGCGATGCGCCGCTCGTACCGGCAGGAGCGTTACCTCGGCATCATCGAGCGGGTCCGCGCCGCGATCCCCGAGGCCGCCATCACCACCGACATCATCGTCGGCTTCCCCGGTGAGACCGACGAGGACTTCGAGCAGACCCTCCACGTCGTACGCGAGGCGCGCTTCTCCGGCGCGTTCACCTTCCAGTACTCCAAGCGCCCCGGCACCCCGGCCGCGACAATGGACGGGCAGGTCTCCAAGGAGGTCGTGCGGGAGCGGTACGACCGGCTGGTCGCGCTGCAGGAGGAGATCTCCTGGGCGGAGAACAAGAAGCAGGTCGGACGCACGCTCGAGGTCCTGGTCGCCGAGGGCGAGGGCCGCAAGGACGAGCGCACGCACCGCATGTCCGGCCGCGCGCCCGACAACCGCCTCGTCCACTTCACCGCCGAGGAGACGGCCCGGCCCGGCGACGTGGTCACCGTCGACGTCACGTACGCCGCACCGCACCACCTGGTCGCGGACGGCCCGGTACGCCACGTGCGGCACACACCGGCCGGCGACGCGTGGGAACGCCGCCTGGCCGAACCGCCGAAGGGCGTCTCCCTGGGCATGCCGGGCATCGGCCGCCCCAAGCAGACTCCGGCGGCACCGTCCTGCCGGTGACCGCCGCCTGACCGCGCCGACACCTGCGGACGATGCCGCGTCCACGGCGGACGATGACTATGCCGCGTCCACGGCAAGTTATCCACAATCACGCCGCCCACCTGCCCGGACGCTCCCACGCCCTGGACAATGGGAATGGGATGGAGCCCCCCGGGCGGGAGGGGACTCACCCAGGGCCCGGGGCCCGGGCACGTTCGGGGCTTTGGGCGTGCCGGAAGCTCGGGGCGTGCGCCGAAGGGCGGGCGCACGCCGAAGGGCGCGCCGAGGGGACGGGTGATCAGGGCTGGGGCGGCGGCGGCTGCTGCCGGTCCTCATCGCCCCACTGGGCCGCCGTCTTCTTGGCCTGTTCCTGTGCCTTGTCGACCTTGTCGGCGTACTTGCCGCCGGTCTTCTCGTCGATCATGTCGCCGGCCTTGTCGACGACCTTGTCGACCTGGTTGCCGTGCTGGCCAAGGAACTCCTTCACCTTGTCCACGATGGACATGGGATCCCCCCAAGCGGTCCGGTCCGGGCATCGACCGCCGATGCCGTCATGTGAGAAGCCATACCCGAGGTGGGGCCAGAATTAGCATGTGACGCGAACGATCAGGCCGCACGGGCACGACGACCTCGCGGGGACGAACATCGTCGCCGTCGTCGGGCCGACCGCCGCGGGAAAGTCCGACCTGGCGGTGGAACTCGCCCTGCGCCTCGGCGGTGAGATCGTCAACGCCGACTCGATGCAGCTCTACCGCGGCATGGACATCGGCACGGCCAAGCTCACCGTAGAGGAACGGCGGGGGGTCCCGCACCACCTGCTGGACGTCTGGGACGTCACCGAGACCGCGAGCGTCGCCGACTACCAGCGCCTGGCGCGGCGGGCGATCGTGGAGATCCACGAGCGGGGCCGCGTGCCGCTGCTGGTCGGAGGGTCGGGGCTCTACATCCGCGCGGTCATCGACGATCTGGACTTTCCCGGCACCGATCCGGAGCTGCGGGCCCGGCTGGAGGCGTCGCTGGCGGATGTGGGCCCGGCGGTGATGCACGCGCGGCTCGCCGAGCGTGACCCGGCGGCGGCCGCGTCGATCCTGCCCGGTAACGGGCGGCGCATCGTACGGGCGCTGGAGGTGATCGAGATGACCGGGCGGCCGTTCAGCGCCTCGATGCCCTCCTATGAGGAGGCCAAGGAGTACGCCGCACAGCTCGGGCTGGCCGTCCCGCGTCCCGAGTTGGACGAGCGCATCGCCGTACGGGTGGAGCGGATGTGGTCGGCGGGGTTCGTGGAGGAGGTGCGGCGCCTCGAGCCGTACGGGCTGCGCGACGGGCTCACCGCGAGCCGCGCGCTCGGCTACGCCCAGGTGCTGCGGTTCCTGGCGGGGGAGTGGAGCGAGGAACGGGCGCGGGAGGAGACCGTGCGCGCGACGCGGAGGTTCGCCCGCCGGCAGGAGTCCTGGTTCCGCCGCGATCCGCGGGTGCGCTGGATCGGGTACGACGGGCCGGTCGAGCGTGCGCTGGATACGATCGGTGCATGCGATTCGTGAAGGGGCACGGCACGGAGAACGACTTCGTGATCCTGCCCGACCCCGACGCCGCGCTCGACCTGACGCCGGAGCTGGTCGCCGCGATCTGCGACCGGAGGGCGGGGATCGGCGCCGACGGGGTGCTGCGGGTCGTCCGGTCCAAGGCGCTCGGCCGCGACGGTGATCCCGAGTGGTTCATGGACTACCGCAACGCCGATGGCAGCATCGCGGAGATGTGCGGCAACGGCGTGCGGGTGTTCGCCCGTTACCTGGTCGAGGCGGGCCTGGCGGCGCCGGGCGACCTGCGGATCGCCACCCGCGGTGGCGTGCGCGGCGCTCGCCTGGGGGCCACCGGTGACGTCACGGTCGACATGGGCACGCCGCGGATCCTCGGCCCCAGCCGGGCGACGGTGTCCGGGCGCATGTACGAGGGACTGGGCGTCTCGATGGGCAACCCGCACCTGGCCTGCGCGATCACCGAGCCGGTGGCTGGCCTCGACCTGACCCGGGCGCCGGAGGTGGACGCCGACTTCTTCCCCGAGGGCGTCAACGTGGAGCTGTTCCGCCCGGCCGGTCGGGGGCGGGTGGAGATGCGGGTGCACGAGCGCGGGGCGGGGGAGACGCGGTCGTGCGGCACGGGGGCGGTCGCGACGGCGGTCGCCGCCGCGCACGCGGAGGGCCGCACCGAGGGCACCTGGGAGGTCGCCGTCCTCGGCGGTGCGGTCACGGTGACGCTGGACGGTGAGACGAGCTTCCTGAGCGGCCCGGCCGTGCTCGTCGCAGAGGGCGAGCTGCGGCTCAGCGCGCGCCCGTAAGGGCCCGGACGCCCGCGGCCACGACCTTGGCGTCGACGTCGCCCACCAGCAGGCGTTGCAGCACGAACCCGGGCATCACGCACATCAGCGTCGTGCCCATGGCCTCCGGATCGGCGTCTTCGGGCAGCCGCCCGGCGTCGCGCATGCGGACGGCCAGCGACGTCCATGAGGACCGCACGCCGACGAACAGCCCCGCGACGATCTCGCGGTACGTCGGATCGTGCACGGCCTCGGCCCAGACCTGCGGCGCCACGCGGAGGGCGCCGTCGTCGTCGAGCATCGACTCCATCAGGGTCAGGAACCGCTCGATGATCTCCTCGAGCGGCGGGAGCGGGTCCTCCTCGACGATCGTCGCGAGGAGCTGGACCGCGTTGCCCTGCCGCGCGGTGGCGATCGCGTGGATGAGCTCGTCCTTGCTCTTGAAGTAGCGGTAGACGGCCCCGGCCGACAGCTCCGACTCGGCGAAGACGTCCTGCATGGACGTCCGGTGGAAGCCCTTGCGGATGAAGCAGCGCCGGGCGGCGTCGAGGATCTGCTGCCGCCGGCGTTCCAGGTGCTCGTCGCTGACTCGAGGCATACGGCCCAAGCTAAAACGAACGTTCGTTCTTGACAAGTCGCCACGGCGGTGCGACGGTTCCCCCATAAAGAGAACGGACATCCGATTTATGGAGGCTTGTCATGCAACAGCGCTCGGTGGACGTGACCGAGCCGCGTCAGGTGGAGGAGCCCGGGCGCCGCCGCTGGATCGCGCTGGTGTTCATCTGCCTGGCCCAGCTCATGATCGTGCTGGACGCCACGATCGTGAACATCGCGTTGCCCTCGGCCCAGCGCGATCTCGGCGTGTCCGACGGCGACCGGCAGTGGATCATCACCGCGTACACCCTGGCGTTCGGCGGCCTGCTCCTGCTCGGCGGCCGGATCGCCGACTACACCGGGCGCCGCCGTGCCTTCCTCATCGGCCTGTTCGGCTTCGCCGGGGCCTCGGCCCTCGGCGGCGCGGCGTCCGGCTTCGGGGTACTGCTGGCGGCGCGGGCCTGCCAGGGGGCGTTCGGCGCGCTGCTCGCACCCTCGGCGCTCTCGCTGCTCGCGGTGACCTTCACCCGGCCGGGCGAGCGGGCCAAGGCGTTCGGCGTCTTCGGGGCGATCGCGGCGGGCGGGGGCGCGATCGGCCTGATCCTCGGCGGGCTGCTGACCGAGTACCTCGACTGGCGCTGGTGCCTGTACGTGAACGTCCCGATCGCCGTACTGTCCGCGTTCGGCTGGTACGTCCTGCCGGCGGACCGCGGCTCCGGCCGGGCGCGCGTCGACGTCCCGGGCGTGCTCCTCGCCGTCTGCGGGCTCGTCGCCATCGTGTACGGGTGCAGCCGGGCCGAGTCCGACGGCTGGAGCTCCGTTTCGGTCGTCGGCCTGCTGGCCGGGGGCGTCCTGCTGCTCGCGGTGTTCGCCGTGGTGGAGAGCCGTGTGGCGCACCCACTGCTCCCGGTGCGGGTGGTCTGGGACCGTACGAGGGGGAGCGCGTACTTCGGCGTGGCCGCCGGGATGCTCGCGATGTTCGGCATGCTCCTGCTGCTCACGTACCACCTGCAGGTGGTCAGGGGTTACTCGCCGGTCCGCACCGGGGTGGCCTTCCTGCCGCTGACGGCGGCCGTGCTGGTCTCGGCGGGAGGCGTCGCCTCCCGCCTGCTGCCCAGGGTGCCGCCGCGCGTACTGATGGCACCGGGCCTGCTCCTCGTCGCGGCCGGTCTCGCCTGGCTGGTCCGCCTGGACGCCGGCACCTCGTACGCCTCGGGGGTGCTGCCCGCCCAGATCCTGGTGGGCCTGGGCATGGGCGTGGTCATGGCCCCGGCGATGAACTACGCCACGCACGAGGTGAACGCCCGGGACTCCGGCGTAGCCTCGGCCACCGCGAACACCGCCCAGCAGGTCGGCGGTTCGATCGGAGTCGCGCTGCTCAACACGATCGCGACCAGTGCGACGTCGGACTACATGCGAGAGCACCGAGGCGACCCCCGCCTGCTCAAGGCGGGCCTGGCGCACGGCTTCACCCACGGCTTTTTGACGGCGGCCGCGATCCTCGCGGCGGCCGCGGCGATCCTCACCGCCCTGATGAACACCCCACGCCCGACCCACGGCGAGCCGACCACACCGCAAGCCTGACCAACCCTCCCCGCAGGACGCGCCCGGCCCGGTGGTCGCCGTGCGGTGGCCTCCAGCACGCTAGGCCAGCCCGGTCAACCTCCGTCGATGCCGACATACTCGGCATGAGCTAGAACGGCTTCCAAGGTGTTTCGCCAACGCGGGATATGCGCGGGATGATCAGACAGCCGGGTGAGGGGCTGCCCGATGTCTGTCGAGGTCGGGAGGGGAGTGGGCGGGAAAACGCCGACTGGGTGGTTGAGGTGGAAGCCTGGTCATCCCGTCCGCCTTCGTGATGGCCAGAGCGTCGGCGCGCGTTCATACTTGGACGACGGTCGCTGGGTTGAGCCCGGTAATTCACCGGGTCCCGGTGCTGCTTTGGCTGACGTTGGCCTGCCTCGCCGCGTACCTCGTTGGACATCTGTCCACAGGAAGCAAGGAGAGGAAGGTGGTGCGTATGGCTAAGTTGGGGGTTCGAATCCCTCCGGCTGCGCCCAGGTCAAAGGCCCGTTCCGATCAAGGAACGAGCCTTTGTCCGGTCGTGGGAGCCACGCTGGGAGCCACCGGTTCAGGGTCCGAGCAGAGCCGCCTCATCGAGCGTCAGCATGAGTGTCCGTCGTGACTTCGCGGTCTTGAGCTCCGAGACGAGCCGCCTACGTCGACCGCTGGTCTTGTCCCAGTTCTTGGCCTCTTCAGCGCTCACCGGGCTGGTCGACGATCTTGGAAACCAGCACCGCCTGGTCGTTGAGGAGTTCACCCTTCGTCAAGTGGAGCGTGCCGTCAGTCCCCTTCTCGGTCTTGTCCGCGACCACCACGGTCTGCTGTCCGGCGTAGGTGTAGGTCGTGGGGTTGACCAGGATGGAGGTCTTCAGGCCTTGATCGACGTTGTCGAGGCTGAGGACGTGTCGCCCCGCGAGGTCGGTGACATGTCCCAGGTGCACGGATTTCAGCCGCGCCAGGACACCGTAGAACGCCGCGTTGAGCTTGGCGGGCAGCGGGTAGTTCGCCATCAAGGCGATGACCGCGGTGAAGATGTCGCTGTCCTTGAGGTTCCCGTTCTGCTTCAGGACGGCCAGCAGCTTGACCGGGTCGGTGGGCAGCGAGTTCAGGTAGGGGTACGTGATCGTCTTCGGCCAACCATGAGGGACAGTCTCTCTGCCCTGGCGCGGCCGGGCGGTCGTGACGAGTTTGCCGTTGTGGATGGTGGCGAATTGCGTCCAATCCACCCGGTCCCATTTCTCCCGGTAAGTGTGGGAACCGGGAACCTGCGGCATTGCTCCCGAAGGCGCCGCATGGGAGACCGTCGTCTCCAGTTTCTGGTAGATCCACTGGTTGGAGGCCGGGTTCGGCGAGTTCTGCGCCAGCGCGGTGGCGTTGTGAGCGAGGGCCATCGGGCTGGTCACGGCCACGAGCTGCAGCTTCGGTGTGGAAGCGATGGCGCGCGGCGGACGCGTGTGCCGTGAGTCGCCCGAGTCCAGAGCGACGACCGTACTGGCGGCGACCGCGCCTACCAGCAGGCCGCTCCCAATGACGATCAATCGCTTCCCTTTCTTCTTCCGCTGGGTGGTGCCCCCGCCGATCTCCGCCATCAGCGTCCGCTGGGCGTCCGGGTAGCGGGTGTCGCCGGGGACCTCACTGCGCATCTCGGCGAGCAGGACGAGTTCATCCATGGCCGTTCTCCTTCAGTGCGGTGCGGATCTTGGTACGGGCTCGGTTCAGCCGGGACCGAGCAGTTCCCTGCGGAATACCGAGTACCTCGGCCACCTCGTCGACGGTCAGGTCGGCCCATGCTGTGAGCAGCAGGACGTCTCGCTGCCCCACGTTCAGCCTGGCAAGTACGGGAGCCAGCGCCCGAGAGGTCGCCGATGCCGTCACCTGACGGTCCACCCGGTCGGCGAACCCTTCGGACACCACCGGGTCGACGCCGGTACGCTCCAACGCCTTCAGCGTCCGAATCTCGTCCCTACGATGACGCCTGAGCACGTTGGTGGCGATTCCGTACAGCCAGGGACGGGCGTCCTTTCGTGCGAGGTCGTAGGAGTCGCGTCGCCGGAACGCCACCAGGAATGTCTCGGCGACGATGTCCTCCGCGATACCGGGCCCGACCCGCCGCGTCACATACCGGCCGATTTCCGCCGAGTGCCGATGGAAGAGTTCCGTGAACGTGTTCGGATCTCGCCGCGACAAGTCGATGACATGGGAGTCATCGACCTCCGCCCGTTCCTGTGTTCGCTTCACAAGACCGCCCTTCACCTAGGTTCTGCTCTCACTCCTTCTTGTCCGCCCGCCGCATCACATGTCCCCGACGACCGCCACTGCCGCGTTGCTCTCCTCAACGCCGTCGAGGCCGCCACGCCAAGCACCGCGCCGCCCGGTCAGAATCCACAGGTACCACCGTCTGCACGTCCCATACGCCCTCGTCGCCGTAGGGCCAGCTCAGGTCACGTGGAAACGTGCCCGCCAGGCAGCCCACGTCTCGCGTTCCAGCGTTGCCGACGTCCACCTCCAGACACATCTACCGTCGGACGCACGCAGGCAATGCTTCCGTGACGAGCCCCGGGCTTGAGAAGGGTGAACAGGGGGCAATAGGGGTCACTCGCGGACCATCGCAGTCGCAGGTCAGGGTCGCTGAGGGCCGCTTTCCATTTGATTCCCAAGCTGAGAGCGTGGCCCGGCTCGGTTCGGTGGGCTTGGTCAACACGGACCGTCCGGCCTTGGCCGGCCCGTCTCGGCGCACCGGCCAGACGATTACCGAATCGGTTTCGGTTATGATGGCCGCGTGACCCAGGTCAAGCGGCAGGCCCGAGCGGAGCGCACGCGAGCCGCGCTTCTCCGCGGTGCCCGCGAGGTGTTCGAGGAGCGCGGCTTCCTCGACGCCAAGATCAGCGAGATCTGCGACCGGGCCGGCGTCGCGTACGGCAGCTTCTACACCCACTTCGGTGACAAGGACGCGATCTTCGCGGAGCTGATCGACGCGATGCTGCGCGGCCTGCTCTCCGTCATGCGAGCCGAGCCGCTGGACGGAGACGGGCCCGAGGCGCGCATCGCCCGCGCCAACCGCGCCTACCTGCGCGCGTACCGCAGCAACGCCCGGCTGATGGCCGTGTTCGAGCAGGTCGCGACCTTCTCCCCGGCCATGCGCGAGACGTACCTGCGGGCCTGGGGTGTCTTCTACGACCGCCAGGAGCGCGCGATCCGGGGCTGGCAGGAGGCCGGTCTGGTCCCGGCCGACGTCGACCCCCGTACGGCCGCGGTGGCCCTCGCCACCATGATCGGGCGTACCGCGTACACCTGGTTCGTGCTCGGGCGGCCGTACGACGACGGCGATGTGGAGCAGCTCACCCGGCTGTACTGCCGGGCGATCGGTATCTGAGGGAGGCCCCAGAGTGGACTTTCACGACACGCCGGAGGAGGCCGCGTTCCGCGCGGAGCTCCGCTCCTGGCTCTCCGAGCACTGGGCCGGCCGGCCGCTCGAGGGGGGCCGGGGCGACTTCGACGCGCTGCGGCGCTGGGGCGGGGAGCTCTACGAGGCCGGGTACGTCGGGCTGACCTGGCCGTCGGAGTACGGCGGGCGCGGGCTGTCCCCGACCTACCAGGCGATCTACCTGGAGGAGATGTCGCGCGCCAACGCACCCGGTCATCCGGGGGTGATCGGCCTCAACATGGCCGGGCCGACGATCATCGCGTGGGGCACCCCGGAGCAGAAGGAGCGATACCTGCGGCCGCTGCTGGACGGGTCGGAGATCTGGTGCCAGGGCTTCTCCGAACCCGGATCCGGCTCCGACCTGGCCTCCGGCCGTACGAGCGCGGTCCTCGACGGCGACCACTGGGTGGTCAACGGGCAGAAGGTCTGGTCCTCCTACGCGCACAAGGCCGACTTCTGCATCCTGGTCGTCCGCACCGACCCGTCGGCGCCCAAGCACGCCGGCCTGTCGTACCTCATCGTGGACATGCACGCTCCGGGCGTGACCGTACGGCCGCTGGTGCAGATCACCGGCGACCCGGAGTTCAACGAGATCTTCTTCGACGACGTACGCGTGCCGCGCGACTCGATCCTCGGCGGGCCGGGCGACGGCTGGAAGGTCGCGATGACCACGCTGCTGCACGAGCGCGGCACGCTCGGGTTCGCGCTCTCCGCCGAGCTGGAGCGGATGGTGAACCAGCTGATCAAGCTGGTCAAGGAGCCCGGTCCCGACGGCCGCCGTCCCGCCGACGACCCGGTGATCCGTGACGCCGTCGCGCGCGAGTGGATCGAGATGCAGTCGCTGCGGTTCACCAACTACCGGTCGCTGACCACGCTGCTGGAGACCGGCATCCCCGGGCCGGAGGGTTCGGGCGTCAAACTGGCCTGGAGCGAGGCGAACCAGCGGCTGACCTCGCTCGCCCAGTCGGTGTTCGGGCTGCACGGCCTGGTGTCCGACGATGCGCCCTGGAACGGCTTCTGGCAGTACTGGCAGCTGCGGTCGCGCGGCAACACCATCGAGGCCGGCACCTCGGAGATCCTGCGCAACATCATCGCCGAGCGCGTCCTCGGCCTGCCGAAGGGACGTTGACCGATGGACTTCGCGTTCTCCGAAGAGCAGGAGCAACTGCGCGGCTTCGCCCGCGAGTTCCTCGCCTCCCGGTACGACGACGTGCGCCTGGCGGAGATCGCCGACTCCGCGACCGGCGTCGATGAGGACGTCTGGCCGAAGCTCGCCTCGATGGGCTGGCTCGACCAGGACCTGACCTTCCTCGACCAGGCCGTCCTGTTCGAGGAGACCGGCCACCGGCCGCTGCCCGCGCCGTACTTCTCGACCGTCGCCCTCGCCGCGCCCGCGCTGGACGCCGAGGCGGGCAAGCGAATCGCGTCGGGCGCGTTGAGGGCGACGCTCGCGTGGGCCGAGCCGGGCCGTCCGCAGGCCCTGCTGGACCCGGTCGAGACGTCGGTCTCCGGCGGACGCCTGGACGGCGTCAAGACCCTGGTGCCCGACGGCGCGGTGGCCGACCTGTTCGTGGTCGTCGCGGCCGACGGGCTGTACGCGGTGGAGGCGGCCGACGCCGAGGTGACGCCGCGTTCGACCATCGACGGCACGCGGCGGGTGGCGGACGTACGGTTCTCCTCCGCGCCGGCGCGTGCGCTGGCCTCCGGCGAGGAGGCGCGTGTCCTGCTGGGCCGCCTTCGCGACCGCGCGTACGCGGCGCTGGCGCTGGAGGGCGTCGGCGTCGCGCAGCGGGCCCTGGACCTGCTCGTCGCCTACGCCAGGGAGCGGGAGCAGTTCGGCAGGCCCATCGGCGTGTACCAGGCGGTGTCGCACAAGGCCTCGAACGTCTACGTGCGGTTGCAGGAGGCGCGGTCGCTCGCGTACTGGGCGGCGTGGTGCGTCTCGGAGGACGACGAGATGGCCCGGCAGGCCTGCCTGGCGGCCAAGGCCCTGGCCGGGTCCGCCGCGGTGTTCGCCTGCGAGAACGCCATCCAAGGGCATGGCGGCATCGGCTTCACCTGGGAGCACGTGCTGCATCGGTACTACAAGCGCGCGCAGTGGCTGGCGGCGTTCGACGGACCGGAGCGGGCCCAGCGGGCGGAGGTCGCGGCGTTCCTGCTCGACTGACTTTTCCACAGGCACTCACCTCCGCTGTTGTCATAGCGTGACTTTGCGATAACTTTCCGCAGTCGCCGTCGCCACTGCGGGAGGTGGATCGTGTTGCGCCGTTGCCTTGGGCGGGTGGTGCTCGCCGTCGCCGGGGTGAGCCTCGCCTACTTCGCCGCCACGCTCGCCCTCGACCCGCGCGCCTCGCTGGAGGGCCGGAGCCCGCGACCGCCCCGGGCGGCGGTCGCGGCCCGGCTGGCATCGCT
>NZ_JBHLZP010000081.1:0-22918 GCF_042429965.1 Actinoallomurus acaciae | reverse complement strand
GGCGACCGCCGCGGAGATCGACGCGCTGCTGCGCGAGCCGTAGGTCGCCAGGTGTCGCCTCGCCGGCCACGGGCGACGGGTCTGTCAGCTGCGGCCGAACCGGGAGGCGAACCGCGCGGTGAACAGGTCGGCGCCCTTGCGTTGGCGGACCGTCTCCGTCGTGGCCGCGGCGACACCGTCCGGTGTGGGGAGCTGGCCGACGCCCGCGCGCGTTCCCAGCGGAAGCAGGATTCTTCGCTCGGGTGTCGGTGTGTGAACGGCGTGCGGCCGGTCGCCGGCGAGCTGCGCTTTGATGTTCTTCACCACGAGGTCGGCATGGACCATCGAGTAGGAGGCCATCTTGGGGTCGGGGAGAGCGACGATGTCTCCGATCGCGTAGACGTGGTCGTAGCCCTGGACGTTCAGTCGTTCGGTGACCGGGACCGTCTTCTGCGCGGTCAGGGGCGAGAGGCGTCCGTCGGCCAGGTAGCCGGTGTTGATCTTGACGCCGAAGGCCTGAAACCAGGTGTCCGCCACGATCTGCTCGCCCTTGTCGGTCGTGACCGCGAAGCGGCCGGCCCGGCCGGCCTCGACCGTCGGCAACACGGTCAGACCGGTGCCCAGCCGTACGTCGATGCCGAGCTCGTCCAGCTGGCGGCGTAGCTCGTTCCGCACCTCGGGAAGGAAGCCGGGGAGCAGCCGGCCGGCCCGGTCGAGGATGACCACGTACTTGTCCGGCCAGACGTCCTTGATCTCTCCGGCGAGCTCCAGGCCGACCGGGCCGGCGCCGAGGATCAGCACGCGGTCGGTGCCGGCCAGCTCCCTGTGGGTCTCGCGCAGATCGTCCAGTTGCTGGTCGATGCTCGTCGACGCGTGGTGCGGTTTGGCCGGATACGTGTAGTCGGAGCCGGTGGCCAGGACCAGATAGTCGGCCTCGACTCGCTCACCCGAAGCGAGCGTGACGCCCTTCGGGTCCACTGAGACGGCTCTGTCGCGGATCACCCGCCCCTGTTGGAGCAGCGTCGCGAACGAGAAGAACGCGTTGTGCGCCCAGTCCGGTCGAGTCAGTGCCCGCAGCGACGCGGCCGCGTTGACGAAGGCCTCCCGGGGGTCGATGAGCGTGACGTCCGCCTCGGAGTCCAGCTCCTTGGCGACCAGTGACCCGCCATACCCTCCGCCGATGACCACCACTGTGTGATTCATTCCCGCTCCTCAGCGCAATTGCGGGTCGTTGGACGGTACACACGGCGCATCAGGAAGCCGCACACGCCCAAAGTTGACGCGACAACTTTAGGCATGGGTTAGTTGTCGCGTCAACTTCGTGCCGTTATGATCGAGCCATGACGAAGCCCCGCACACTGGAACCCGAGCAGTGGGAGCTTTGGGACGGCTGGATGCAGGCGCAGCGTCTCCTGGCCCGTGAGCTGGACCGTGACCTGCAGCGCGACCATGGCATCTCCAAGGCCGAGTTCAGCGTGCTCGTGACGCTTCAGCGGGCCGCCGAGGGCCAGCTGCGCGTGGGCGAGCTCGCCGAGTCGCTCGGCTGGGAGAAAAGCCGCGTGGCGCACCAGCTGACGCGGATGGAGAACCGCGAACTCGTGGCCCGGACCGCGAACCGGTCCGGCCGTCGGATCGGGATCAGGCTGACCGCCAAGGGCCGTACGGCGGTGAAGAACGCCATCCTGGGGCATGCGGACAACATCCGCCGATACTTCTTTGAAACGCTCACGCCCGAGCAGGCCGCAGCCATCCGCGCGTGGAGCCGGCAGGTCGTCGACCGCATTGAAGCGCGCTGCGGCGAGGACGCCGATGGCATCGCCGTGGAGAGCACCGACCGGTTGGACGCCGACCGGTCATGAACGACCGGTCCCGCCGAGCCGCATCGTCCGCCGCTCCTCAGCGGGACCTTTCGTTCGTCTGCTACATCGGCCCCGGCCTCCGCGGGGCGGGACCTCTCCCGGGCGCCGCGGCGACGTCCATCCCGTCGACGGTCCGGGCGTGGTCCCGAGGGGCGCCCAGGGCCAGGGAGACGTCGCGGGCGGCGGTGACGACCTCGTCGGCCAGGTGCTCGTCGTCCGGGGTGACCTCGAAGGTCAGGCCCGAGATCGAGATGCCGCCCATCACGGTGGCCGTGTGGTCGAACACCGGGGCGCCGACGCAGCGGATGCCCGCCTCGTTCTCCTCGTCGTCGACCGCGTAGCCCCGGCGGCGTACCTCCGCCAGGTGGTCCAGCAGCGCCTTCGGCTCGGTGATCGTGTGTTCGGTGCGGCGTGCGAGCCCCGTGCGGGAGGTGATCGAGGCGACCTCACCGTCGCGCAGCTGGGCCAGGATCGCCTTGCCGATCGAGGTGGAGTGCAGCGGCATGCTCATGCCGACCCGTGAGGCCATCTGGTACGGGCGCAGGCCTTCGACCTTGCGCACGTAGACGGCCTCGTCGCCGCTGCGGACCGCGAAGTGCACGGCGAAGCCCGTACGGTCGCGCAGGCGTTGCAGGGCCGCGTCGGCGTGCTGGGCCGGGTCGAAGCGGCTCATCACCTTGCCGGCCAGCGTCAGGATGCGCGGGCCCGGCACGTAGCCGCCGTGACCGTCGGCGCGTGCGAAACCCCAGCCGACGAGCGACTGCAGGATGCGGTGCACCGTCGACTTCGGCAACCCGGTGCCGGACGCGATGTCGGTCACCCGCCGGTGCTCGGCGAGCGCTTCGAGCACCGTGAGCGCCTTGTCGATGGAACCGCCGCCGGTCGAGCTCACCACACGCTGAGCCTATCCCCGTGGCCGACCGTGAAACCGGGCAGCTCACCGGCGCGTACGGACCGCCGGTGCCGCCCCGGCCTCACGCCTTGCGGCCCACTCCGGCGAGCAGCCGGCTGGGCGACATCCGGTACGGGCGGTCGGGACGCCATTCGGGCGCGTCGACGAGCCCGGGGGTGAGGAGGTCGAAGCCGGCGAACAGGGCGGTCACCTCGGCCCGCCCGCGGACCGACACGCGTTCCCTGAGCTCGGCGAAGATCTTTCGGAGCGCCGCGATCTCCTCATCGGTCAGGAACTCGAGAGTCGGGTGGCTGAGGACCAGGTGGCTGCCGGAGGCCAGCGGCTCGCGGAACTCGCGCAGAATCCGCGCCGGGTCGTCCTCGGGCGTGACGAGATGGAAGAAGTAGGTCGTCAGCAGGCCCACCGGCTCGGCGAAGTCGATCACCTCGGCGACGACGGGGTGCGAGAGAACCTCGGCGGGTCTGGTGGCGTCGGCGCGGATCGCCCGCGCGGGACCGTTCGAGGGCAGCACCGCCTGGAAGTGGCTGACCGCCACCGGGTCGTAGTCGACGTAGACGACGGCCGCGTCGGGGCCGGCGACCTCGTGCACGTTGCCCTGGCGCGGCAGGCCGCAGCCGATCTCCAGGAACTGCCGGATGCCGGCGTCGCGCAGGTGGCGGATCGCACGCTGGGCGAACCTGCCGTTCTCCACGATCGGGCGGCCGATGCCGGGGACCAGGGACGTGAGCTTGTGGGCGTACGCGCGATCGATGGCGTAGTTGTCCTTGCCGCCGAGCGCGTAGTCGTGGACCCTCGCCTCGGTCGGCCGGTGAGCGTCGACGCCTCGTGGCAACCAGGCCTGTTCGGTCACCTGCGCCTCCCGGTCCCGCTCCGTGAGCGTCAATCTACGCGGGGACGACACGACCGCCTCACGCATCACATGCGAAAAAGGTCGCGTTGTTTCCTAAATAGAAAATTACCAGCGCCATGCGGGTGAAATCGGAGCTGTGGCCGTTTCGTAACGATTGTCCGGAGGGTGGCGATCGGTCAGGAGGTCAGCACCAGAACGCCGTCATGCGCCAGCGGCCATGGTCGCACTCGAGCTCGTACGTGCGCTCCGGGATGTCCGCGGACCGGGCCCGCACCTGCCAGAGCTGGGTGTCCACGCCATCCTGCGGGCGGCGGAAGGCGAGCATCTTGAGGAACGTGATGACCTCGTAGTCACAGTCGTCCTGACGGAAGCATGCCGGGCTGTCGCCGCGAAACCTGACCTGGACCGGGTGATCGCATGTTCGCCGCTTCATACCTCCATCGTATCGAACATGAGTTCGAATGGCACGCACCTTCCATCTCGGGGTAAACAGAGTGCTCTTCCCGTCACCGAGCGTCATAACCGGCCTTTGCCGAGGCTTTGCTCAGACTTGACTATGCAATGTTTCATTACGGTCAAAACCGTCGTGACCAGCGGTTTCATCCGTTGCATGGCGCTGCGGATGGGCCTAGTCTCCCCCCAGCGCTCGCGCTCCGGTCATATCCGCGGCGAGCGGTCGCGGCTGCCCGGATCAGGCCGTCAGGGCCTTGCGAGTGACGCTGGTAGAGACCCCTGCTTATGGAGGCGGCATGGCGACGACCACGACCGGCGCAGTCGGTTCAGGGAGACATTTGCGCCGGGATGTCGGATTTTGGGGACTCATGTTCGTGTCCCTGGGTTCGATCATCGGGTCGGGTTGGCTACTCGGCGCGCTGACGGCGGCGAAGCTCGCCGGACCCGCGTCCCTGCTGTCCTGGGTGCTCGCCGCGATCATGCTGTCCCTGCTCGCCCTGGTGCACGCCGAGCTCGGCGCGGCCTACCCCGTCGCGGGCGGCACCGCGCGGTTCCCGGCCTTCGCCTTCGGACCGCTGGCCGGTTTCGCCGCGGGATGGATGGCCTGGATCCAGGCGGTGTCACTCGCCCCGATCGAGGTCGAGGCGACGCTGTCGTACTCCGATCACATCGGCTGGATCCACCGGAACTTCCCGCTGCTGCGCACCGACGGCACCCTGACCGGCACCGGGTTGATCGTCGCCAGTATCTTCATGCTGCTCTTCATCGTGATCAACATCGTCGGGGTCAAGCTCCTGTCGGAGTCCAACTCGATCGCGGTGATCTGGAAGACGGCGATCCCGCTGCTCACGATCGTCGTCCTGCTGTTGCTGACCTTCCACGTCGGCAACTTCTCGGCCGGCGGCGGGTTCGCGCCGTTCGGCGCGCACGGAGTGTTCGCGGCGTTGCCCGCCGGTGTGGTCTTCGCCCTTCAGGGCTTCGAGCAGGCGATCCAGCTCGCCGGTGAGGCCAGGAACCCGCAGCGGGACGTGTCCCGCGCGGTCATCACCGCCACCGTGATCGGCACGATCGTCTACATCCTGCTGGAGATCGCCTTCATCGGCGCCCTCGACCCGGGCAACCTCGCGCACGGCTGGGCCAACCCGATCGGCAAGGGCGACTTCGGCCCGTACGCCACGCTCGCGACCGGAGCCGGCGTCGCCTGGCTGGCGTGGATGCTGTACGCCGACGCCGTGATCTCCCCGGCGGGCACCGGCCTGGTCTACATCGCGACCTCCTCCCGCCTGTCCTACGCCCTGGGCCGGGAGAAGGCGTTGCCCAAACAGGTCGCGCAGGTCAGCAGGAAGGGCGTGCCGCTCATCTCGATCATCATCGCGTTCATCGTCGGCGAGCTCTGTTTCCTGCCCTTCCCGAGCTGGAGCAAGCTCGTCGGCCTGGTCACCGAGGCCACCGCGATCATGTACGCCTTCGCGCCGATCGCCATCACCGCGCTGCGCCTGCGTGACCCGGACCGGCCCCGGCCGTACCGCCTGCCCGCCTTCCGGGTGCTCGCGCCGATCTCCTTCGTCGCGGCCAACCTCATCATCTACTGGTCGACCTTCCAGGCCGAGTGGAAGCTCGGCGTGGCGTCCCTCCTGGGCCTGATCATCTTCGCGATCCACCGCACGACGCTGCCCGCCGGCGAACGCGTCCCGCTCAACCTGAGGTCCTCGGCCTGGATCTGGCCGTGGTTCGGCGTGATGGTCGTCATCGGCGCCCTCGGCCGGTACGGCGGCAACAACACGATTCCCAACTGGACGGACATCGTGATCGTCGCGGTCTGGTCGCTGATCGTCTACTTCGTCGCGGTGCGGCTCGCGGTCTCCAGCGCCGAGGTCGCCGCCGCCGTGGAGGCGGAGGAGGCCGAGCTCAGGGCGGCCCCGGCCCTCAACCTCGCCGACTGACCGCACGGGTGAACACGCGCCTGCGACGGCGCGCCCGCCGACCCCTGAGGGCCGGCGGGCGCGCCGTCGTCGCGTACGGGCCCTAGGACAGCAGCCGCAGCCGGACCGTGGTCGGCAGGTCGCGGAGCTGGCCGATCACGTCTTGGGTGTACTGGCTGCCGATGTCGGTGATCACGTACCCGAGGTCGCCACGGGTGCCGAGCAGCTGGCCCTCGATGTTGACCTCGTGGTCGGCGAGCACACTGTTGATCGTCGCCAGCACGCCGGGCGTGTTGCGGTGCAGGTGCGTCAGGCGGTGCACGCCGTTCTGCGAGGTCAGCGAGACCGGCGGCAGGTTCACGCTGAGCGAGGTGTTGCCCGTGGAGACGAAGTCGTGCAGCTTGCCGGCCACGAACTGGCCGATGTCCTGCTGCGCCTCTTCGGTCGACCCGCCGATGTGCGGCGTGATGATCACGTTGGGCAGCCCGCGCAGCTCGGAGACGAACTCGTCGCCGCGCGCCTTGGGCTCGGTGGGGAACACGTCGACGGCCGCGCCTGCCAGGTGCCCGGACTCGATGTGCCGCCGCAGCGCCTGGTGGTCGACGACGAAGCCGCGCGAGAGGTTGAGGAACAGGCTGCCGGGGCGCATCCGCGCGAACTCGGCCTCGCCGAACATGCCGCTGTTGCCCGGCCTGCCGTCCACGTGGAGCGTCACGACGTCGACCGTGGCGAGCAGCTCCTCGATGCTGGAGCAGCGGCGCGCGTTGCCCAGCGCGAGCTTGTCGGCGGTGTCGTAGAAGAACACCGACATGCCGAGGTTCTCGGCGAGCACCGAGAGCTGGCTGCCGATGTTGCCGTACCCGATGATGCCCAGGCGCCGCCCGCGCACCTCGTGGCTGCCCTCGGCGGACTTGTCCCACACCCCGGCGTGCATGCCGGTGTTCTTGTCCACGAGGCGGCGGGTCAGCGCGATGATCTCGGCGATGACCAGCTCGACCACGCTGCGGGTGTTGGAGAACGGGGCGTTGAACACGGCGACGCCGCGCGTGGAGGCGGACGTCACGTCGATCTGGTTCGTGCCGATGCAGAACGCGCCGACCGCGAGCAGGTCGGGCGCGGCGGCCAGCACCGCGTCCGTGACGTTCGTCTTGGAACGGATGCCGAGCAGCTCGACACCGCGGATGCGGGCGATCAGCTCGTCTTCGTCGAGCGCGCCGGCGACGGTCTCGACGGCGTAGCCGTTCTTCTCCAGCCCGGCGACCGCGTCGGAGTGGATGTTCTCCAACAGCAGCGCGCGGCGGGGTGCAGTAGCGGGGCTCACCTGGAAATCCTCCTACCGGATTCGGTCGATATTCATGCTATGTGAGGCCGCCGCGCCGGTGCGCCACCGCTGCGGTCAGCAGCTTCGAGCGTACTGGGCGGGGGAGACGCCCAGCGTCCGGGTGAAGTCGCGGGTGAAGTGGGACTGGTCGGCATAGCCCAGCTCGGCGGCCAGCGCGGCCCAGTCGACGCCGTCGCCGTCCGCCGCGCGCTCGGCCGCCTCCTGCATCCGGTGCCGCCGGATCACCCATTTCGGGCCCACACCGACGTACTCGGCGAAGATCCGCTGAAGCCGCCGCGCCCCGATCCCCAAGGCGGCCGCCAGATCGTCCACGCGCAGCAGGGCGGGGTCGGCGGCGATGCGGGCCACGATGGCCGCGACCTCATCGATCACCGGGTCGGGCCGCTCCGGCGCGCGGGACCGCAGCAGATCCTCCGCCATCGCGGCGGCCCGGTCCCGGTCGGGCTCGGCGATGATCGCGTCCGCGACGGTTCGCGCGGAGGGGCCGAAGATCTCCTCGACCGGCGTGAACCGGTCGGTGAGGGCGGACACCGGCCCGTCGAGGAAGGGCCGGAACCCGCCCGGCCGGAAGCACACCCCGACGACGCGGCCCCGGCCCGCGATCGTCTCGCCGAACACGTCGCGGACGACTCCGGCGACCCGCGCCCTTCCTCCGGTCGTGAAGGTCATGTTGATCGCCGGGCGGGTGAGCACCTGTTGCCGGTGGGGCTCGCGATCCCGCAGGTCCCAGGTGAGGATCCAGAGGTAGTCGGCGACGGCCGCGAGGTCCGGTGAGGGCGCCCGGCGCTCGACGGTGAAGCGTTCGAGCGCCGTGCGGCGCCAGAGGATGCCGCGCCCGCCGCCGTACGCCCCTTCGACCATGGGAGCAGTGTCGCATTTGTTCAATACCGGCCCGCCGGGGCGCTACTACGGTGGCGTACCGGTCGTTTCGACCGTGAGATCGGAGGAGAGAGGCCATGGAGCTGCGGCCGCTGATGGTACGGGCCGTCGAGACGTCGAACGCGGTGGTCCGGGGGATCGAACCGGAGATGCTGGACCGGCCCACGCCCTGCCCGGAGTTCGACGTGCGCACGCTGCTCGGCCACCTGTCGGGCTGGATGACGGAGCCGGCGCGAGCGGCCGCGCTCAAGCGGCCGAACACCGGCGCCCCCGACGAGGGCTTCACGCCCGAGCCCGGCTGGGCGGAGAGCCTCACCGAGCGGACCCGCGCGACCGCCGAGGCCTGGTCCGCGCCGGACGCCTGGGAGGGCACCGCCAGTCTGTCCGGAGACATGCGGATGCCCGCCGAGGCGATCGGCGGGCTGGTGTTCGCCGAGTTCCTGCTGCACGGCTGGGATCTGGCCATGGCGAGCGGGCAGGAGTACGCCCTCGACGACGACCTGGCCGAGGCCCTGTTCGGCCAGGTGTCGTCGATGGCGGACATGGGCCGCCGGTACGGGGCGTTCGGGCCGGAGGTCGCGGTCTCCGCGTCGGCCCCGCCCGTCGACCGTGCGCTGGGTCTCGCGGGACGTGATCCCGCCTGGCGGCCCTGAACGCGGACGGGCGGTCTCTCAGCCGCTCAGGCGCGCGAGCGTGCCTTGCGGGCGCGGCGCTTCGTGGCCTTGATCCGGCCGCCGGCCTTGGCGCCCATGGACTGGCGCTTGCCCGCGGCGTACGCGAGGGCGGCCGTCATGGCCAGGACGACGAGCGGCATTATCGGACGGCGCGAACGCGAGAATCCCATCGTGGCACTCCTAGGTACGGTTACCGCTCCGAGCGGGCGGTGGTGGGTGTGATGAACCCGGTATGCCCGGACATCGGTCACGATCAGATCGTGCTCGCGTCAAGTTCTGGGCCGTCGGTGATCGAGCGGGGTTTGACGTCGGCGCTCGTACCGGGTCAGTGCTCGTCCCAGTGACCGCTGTGCGCGGCGTGCCGGTGCCCGTCGTGGATGTAGTCGACGTGGTCGCCGTGCGGCACGGCGACGTGCCCGCAGCCCTCATGGTGCTGGTGCTCGTGGTGGTCGTGCTCACTGTGGCCGCTGGGCTCGCACTCCTGGCAGTGTCCCTCCTGCATGGTGTCCAGGTGGCCCTCGTGCGCGTAGTCGACGTGATCGCCGTGCGGGACCGCCACATGACCGCAGGCTGGCCCGTGTGCGTGGCCGTTGTGATGCGACATGATTTCCCCCTTTTGTCCCTCTATGGCTGACATTCCCGAATTCACGCGGACGGACCCGTCAGGCTAGTTTGATCATGGATTCCACGAGGGAAGGAGATCAGCGTGCGGGTTGGTCTGGCGCTGAGTCAGTACGGGGCGTTCGCACGGCGCGACGCGGTCATCGAGGTGGCGCGTGCCGCCGAGGCGCTCGGCTTCGACAGCCTGTGGACCGGTGACCGCATCCTCGACCCGGTGAATCCACGTGATCGCTACCCCGGCAGCGCCGACGGGCGGATGCCGCCCGAGTACACCACCTTCCTCGACCCGCTGACCGTGCTCACCGCCGCCGCCGCGGTCACCGAGCGCGTCCGGCTCGGCACCAGCACGCTGAACGCCCCCTGGTACTCTCCGGTGCTGCTCGCGCGGACCCTCACGAGTCTCGACGTGCTGAGCGAGGGCCGCCTCGACGTGGGTCTCGGCCTGGGCTGGTCCTCGGACGAGTACGCGGCCGCGGGCGTGCCGTGGGCGCGACGCGGCGTGCGGCTGGAGGAGATCGTCGACGTCCTGGAGCGGATCTGGGCGGACGACCCGGTCACGTACGAGAGCGGGTCCTTCTCCGTGCCGACGTCGCGCATCGAGCCGAAGCCGGTCCAGCGCCCCCGCCCGCCGATCTACCTGGGGGGATACTCCTCGGTGACGCTTGAGCGCATCGGCCGCCGCGCCGACGGCTGGCTGGCCGCGGGCGTGCCGCTGGCGGTGCTGACCCCGATGTGGGACGCCGTGCGCCATGCGGCCGAGGACGCCGGCCGCGACCCGGACTCGCTGCGGATGATGCTCCGCATGAACCCTCGGATCACCGACGAACCGGCCGCCGCCGACCTGCTGCCCCGGACCGGCACCATCGAGCAGATCGCCGAGTACGCCCGGTCGACCGGCGCGTACGAGGTCTTCGCCGACTTCCAGCAGACGACCGGGGACCTGAAGCAGATGCTGGACCTGGCCGGGCGCTTCCGCGCGGCGATGGCCTGACTCAGGCGCGCGTGAGGGCGCGATCGGGCGTGCGGCTCACCGGGAGCCCGGCCCGGCCGGCGAACCGCCCGAACCGGATGGCGTCTCGTACGGCCGCGCCGCCGGGGTCGTTGTTGAAGTAGACGTAGGCGTCGTCCGGCCACGCGTCACCGATGCGTCCGACCCAAGCGCGCAGTGCCTGGTCGCCGTAGCTCGGCCACGGTCTCGCCGCGCCCTCGTGGAACCGCACGTACCCCCAGCCGGCCGTACGCCACAGCGGCGTCAGCGGCCGGCCGAGCCGGTCGGGCCAGCAGAGGGCGGCGCCGCGCTCGGTGAGCAGGTCTCGTACCTCGCCGGTCCACCAGGAGTCGTGGCGCGGCTCGACCGCGACCCGTACGCCCGCCGGGAACGCCCGCAGGCAGCGGTCGAGCCGCTCGGGCTCGGCCCGGAGCGTGGGCGGGAGCTGGAGCAGGATCGGCCCGAGCCGGTCGCCGAGCCCGCGCACGGAGTTCATCAGGCGTTCGACGGGTTCCTCGGGGTCGGCGAGCCGCTTGATGTGGGTGAGGTAACGCGAGGCCTTGACCGCCATCACGAACGCCGCGGGCGTCAGGCCGCACCACCGTTCGAACAGCTCGGGGGCTGGCAGGCGGTAGAAGGCGTTGTTGTTCTCCACCGTGCCGAACGCGGCGGCATAGGTCTCCAGCCAGCGGTTCTGCGCCAGGCCGGTCGGATACAGCACCCCCCGCCAGTCCTTGTACTGCCAGCCGGACGTGCCAACGAGGATCGGCATGCCGCGTACATACCCCCGGAGGGCGACGTACGCTCGCGGGCCGCTCAGGGCAGCGACGCGCGGACGCCGCTGATGATCAGTTCCAGGCCGGCGTGGAAGTCGCGGTCCCGGCGCTCCCGGGGGATGGCGGACTTACGGGCCTGCTCCTCGAACGTGTAGCCGTTGACGAACGCCAGGACGGTGTCCACGGCGACGACGGCCGCCTCGGTGGCGAGCCCGTCCGCGCCCAGCGCGGCGACGAGGTCGTGGAAGGCGGCGACGGCGGCGCCACCCGGGTCCTGGAAGCCGGCCATGAGGCGCGCGCCGTCGCGGTGGGCCAGCATGACCTCGCGGACGCCGGTCGCGGTGCGGAGCAGCCGCTCGTCCCACGGGCCGCCGGGCGGCGGAGGGGCGTCGGCGGGCGACGTGGCCAGGTGGGAGACCATCCCGTCGAGCAGGGCCTGCTTGCTCGGGTAGTGCCGGTACAGCGCGCTCGCCCGTACGCCGAGCCGGGACGCCAGCAGGCGCATGGTGAGGCCGTCCAGGCCGACCTCGTCGAGCAGCTCGATCGCCGCCTGAACCACCTCCACGCGGCGCTGCCCCATCGATGTCCTCCCGGTTGACAAGTCGGCGGTCCCTACGTGAACAATGTACACGTGTACGGCGTTCACGTGCACGTTGTACACCTCGAGTTGAGGGGAAAGCGGACATGATGGACGGACGAGTACTGGTGATCGGGGCGGGGCTCGGCGGGCTGACGCTCGCCCACGCCCTCATGCGCGCGGGTGTCGACGTGCGGGTGCATGAGGCCGACGACGGGAGCGGCGACCGCTTCCAGGGGTACCGGATCGGCCTGGCGCCGCCGGGCCTGGAGGCGCTGCGGGCGGCCCTGCCGGAGCGCCTGTACGCGCTGGCGGAGGCCACGGGCGGCAGGCTGACCGGCCCGGGGCTGCTGTTCGACGAACGGCTCACGGAGCTGAGCCGCGACCACGAGGGGCCGTCGCCGGGCACGCTGGCGACGGACCGGCAGGTGCTGCGGCGAATACTGCTCGGCGGGCTGGGCGACCGGGTCGCGTACGGCAGGCGGCTCGTGGACTTCGCCGAAGACGCGGACGGGGTCACCGCGCGCTTCGCCGACGGCACGGAGTCCCGCGGTGAGGTGCTGGTCGGCGCCGACGGCGGGAACTCCGCGGTACGGCGGCGTCTCGTGCCCGAGGTCGGGCTGGTCGACGCCGACCTGTGCGGGGCGATGGGCCGCACCACCCTCACCGACCGGTTCCTGCGGCTGGTGCCGGGCCGCGGCACGATGGTGAAGGGCCCGGGGATCACGCTGATGCTGGGATCGATGCGGTTCGGCCGTGAGCCGTCCGCGGCCGCCGCCGAACTGGCTCCCGGCCTGGACCTGCCGTACCGCGACGACTACGTGCGCTGGGTGCTGCTCGTGCCGCCGGGACACCCGGCGGCCACCGCCCCGGGACGCGCCGCGGAGGACGCGCGCGACCTGGTGCTGGAGCTCATCGACGGCTGGCACCCCGACCTGCTCGACCTCGTGCGTTCCTCCGACATGAGCGCGGTCGGCCGGTCCAAGGTCCTCGACCGGCCGATGCCGCCCTGGCCGGCGGGGCGGGTCACGCTGCTCGGCGACGCCGCGCACCTGACCCTGGCCAGCGGAGGCAACGGGGCCAACACCGCGATGCAGGACGCCGTACGCCTGAGCGCGCGGCTGGCCGAGGCCTTCGAGGGCGAGCGGGACCTGCGGTCGGCCCTGGAGGAGTACCAGCGCGACCTGCTCGAACGCGGGAACGCGGCGGTCGAGGTCGGCAAGCGGGCGATGAAGCGGTTCGTCCCGTCGGGCACCGCGCGCGGGGAGGAGTGACTCCGTGAGCGGGTACGGCAAGGGGGAGGTCCGATCCGCCGACGGGACGACGATCGGCTACCGGCGCTGGGGCGATGGCCCCGCGCTGATCCTCCTGCACGGCGGAATGCTGGCGTCGCAGCATCTCACCGGGCTCGCCGAGGCCCTCGCGGACGCCTTCACCGTCTGTGTGCCCGACCGTCGCGGACGAGGGCTGAGCGGCGGGCACGGCGGCGAATACGGCGTCGCGCGCGAGGTGGAGGACGTGCGGGCCCTGATCGCGGAGACCGGGGCGAACCGGATCTTCGGCCTGAGCTCCGGCGGGCTCGTCGCCCTGCGCACGGCCCTCGCCGTCCCCGAACTGGAGCGGGTCGCGCTGTACGAGCCACCGCTGGACGCCGCCGGCTCGATGCCGCTGGACTGGCTGCCGCGCTTCGAACGGGAGATCGCGGCCGGCCGTACGGGCGCCGCCCTGGTCACGGCCCTGAAGGGCATGGAGGTCGAACCGGTGCTCGGCCGCGTGCCGCGCTTCGTGCTCACGCCGCTGATGGCGATCGCCGGCCGGGCGGGGCGCGAGCCGTCCGGTGACGACGTGCCGATCGAGGCGCTCGTCCCGACCCAGCGGTTCGACATCCGCCTCGTCCAGGAGATGGCCGGCACCGCCGAGGAGTACGCGTCGGTGCCGGCGCAGGTGCTGCTGCTCGGCGGGGCCAGGAGCCCCGCCTACCTCCGTGCGGCGCTGAGCCGCCTCGCCGCCGTGCTCCCGCACGCGCGGAGCGTGACCTTCCCCCGCCTCGGCCATTCGGGCCCGACGAACGACGGGCGGCCGCTCGTCGTGGCCGCTGCGCTGCGGGACTTCTTCACGGCCGATCCCGGCCGACCCGCGCGACCAGACGGCGCAGGTCGGTGATGGCGAAGTGCTCGGCGGCGCGCTCCGCGTCGCCGTCGAGCACCGCCTCGGCCAGGCCGTGGTGGCGCGGCGCGGCCTCTTTGTAGATCTCGCAGGTGTACGGCTCCTCCGACACTCCCGCGGCTCACCTTCAGCGGGGCGGCCGGCTCATGCTCGCTGGGCAGCCGGTCGCCCAGGTAAAGGTCTGGAAGTTAGACCTTTGCCCTCTTATGCTGCGTTGCATGTGATCCCCGACTCTAGGAGGGTCCTGCCGGTGAACGAGGGATACGTCGACTTCCGCGGTCACCGGACGTGGTACCGCGTGACCGGAGATTTACCCGCGGACAAGGCGCCCCTCGTGGTCCTGCACGGCGGTCCCGGCTGCACGCACGACTATCTCGACTCCCTGGCCGAGCTGGCCGGCACCGGGCGGGCGGTCGTCCGCTACGACCAGCTCGGCAACGGCCGGTCCACCCACCTGCGCGACAAGGGCGCCGGGTTCTGGACCGTCGACCTGTTCGTGGAGGAGCTGGCCGGCCTCATCGCCCGGCTGGGCATCGGCGACCGCTACCACGTGCTGGGCCAGTCGTGGGGCGGCATGCTCGGCGCCGAACACGCCGTGACCGGGCCCGCGGGCCTGCGGTCGCTGGTCATCGCCGCCTCGCCGGCGTCGATGCAACTGTGGCTCGCCGCGGCCGGCGAGCTGCGCGGACGGCTCCCGGCCGACGTCCAGGCGACGCTGCTGCGCCACGAGGAGGCCGGCACGACCGGCTCGGAGGAGTACACCCGGGCCACCCGGGTCTTCTACGACCGCCACGTCTGCCGCATCCCGTGGCCCGAGGAGGTCGTCCGGCCGTACGCCGACGGCATCGCCGACGTCCGGTGGCAGATCTTCGACCAGTCCAGCCACATGCCGCACGTCGAGGGGAAGGACGCCTGCCTCAAGGCCATCGCCGCCTTCCTCGACCAGCACGACTGAGCCCGACGAGCCGCGCGAGCGGCACGACCGAGAGGTCCCCGCCTCATGTCCTCAGAGACCCTCCGCTCCTTCGGGTACGAGCAGGAGCTCAAGCGCTCCCTCAGCCTGGCCGACCTGATGATCTACGGCCTGGTGTTCATGGTGCCGATCGCGCCGTTCGCCATCTTCGGCGTGGTCTTCAACGGCGCCAAGGGCATGGTGCCGCTCACGTACCTCATCGGGCTGGTCGCGATGCTGTTCACCGCGTTGAGCTACCGCGAGATGTCGCGGGCCTTCCCGATCGCCGGCTCGGTCTACTCCTACGCGGGCCGCGGCATCAACGACAAGGTCGGTTTCCTGGCCGGCTGGGCGATCCTGCTCGACTACCTGCTGGTCCCCACCCTGCTGTACGTCGTGAGCGCCGCCGCGCTGACCTCGCTGCTTCCGGGCGTGCCGCAGTGGATCTGGATCGTGGCGTTCGTCCTGGTCAACACGGTCGTCAACTACCTCGGCATCGAGTCGACGGCCCGGCTCAACCGGCTGTTCCTGCTGCTGGAGATGATCGTGCTGGCGCTCTTCGTGGCGTTCGGCATCGCGGCGATCGCGGCGCACCGGAACGGCGCCCACTTCTCGTTCGACCCGCTGCTCAAGCCGCACCTGGTCACGCCCGGCCTGATCTTCGGGGCACTGTCCATCGCGGTGCTGAGCTTCCTCGGCTTCGACGGCATCTCGACGCTGTCGGAGGAGGTCAAGGACGGCGACCGACGGCTCGTCGGCCGTGCCACGGTGCTGTCGCTGTGCGCGGTGGCCGCCCTGTTCATCATCCAGACGTACGTGGCGTGCCTGCTGGTGCCGCACCAGACCTCGTTCGCCGACGGCGACCCGACCAACACCGCGTTCTACGACATCGCCAAGACCGCGAGCGGTGCCTGGCTCAAGACGACCGTCGCGGTCGCCTCGGCGCTGGCCGCGGGCGTCGCCAACTCCCTCGTCGCGCAGGCCGCCACCTCGCGCCTGCTCTACAGCATGGCGCGCGACCGCAAGCTGCCCGCCTTCCTCGCGCACGTCCACCCCACGAGGAAGATCCCCGAGCGCGCCATCCTGTTCGTCTCGGTGCTGTCGCTGATCCTCGGGCTGGTGTTCGTGGGCCAGGTCGACCTGCTGTCGTCGCTGGTCAACTTCGGTGCGCTGTTCTCCTTCCTGCTGCTGCACGTCTCGGTGTTCGTGCACTTCGTGCTCAGGAACAGAAGCCGCCGCTGGCACCTGCACCTGGTCGCCCCCGCCGTCGGGTTCGTGATCATCGGCTACGTCCTGGTCAACGCGGACACGCGCGCCAAGGTCGGCGGGATCATCTGGTTGGCCGTCGGCGCGGCCCTGCTCGTCTTCTACCGGCTGACCGGCCGGGGCACCGAGCTCTCCCTGGAGGACTGACCATGCACGTCAAGCGGACCGAGACGCACACCGCCTGGGACCACGCGCTGGCCCCGATCGCGACGGTCGCGCCCGGCGACGAGATCACCGTCGAGACCGCCGAGGCGAGCGGCGGCCAACTCACCGCCGGCTCCACCGCCGCCGACGTGCCCGGCCTGGACTTCACCCGGGTCAACCCGGTCACCGGCCCGTTCACGGTCGAGGGCGCACGGCCGGGCGACGCGCTCGTGGTCGACATCCTCGACGTGGAGGTCGGCTCCTGGGGCTGGACCGCCTGCATCCCCGGCTTCGGCCTGCTCGCCGAGGACTTCCCCGATCCGCACCTTCGGGTCTCCACCATCGCGGACGGCCGCGCCGAACTGCTGCCCGGCGTCTCGGTGCCGGTCGTGCCGATGATCGGCACCATCGGCGTGGCGCCGCCCGAGCCCGGACCGCACCCGATGGTGCCGCCGAGCCGCTGGGGCGGCAACCTCGACGTGCGCCACATCGGTCCCGGCGCGCGGCTCGTCCTGCCGGTCGGCGTCGAAGGTGCCCTGCTTTCCCTCGGCGACGCGCACGCCGCGATGGGCGACGGCGAGGTGAGCGGCACGGGCGTGGAGACCGACGCGACCGTACGGCTCCGGGTCGGCCTGCGCCGCGACGCCGCGCCGGCGACGCCGGGCATCGAGACGCACCCGCGTACGCACCGCACCGGCGCGGCACTCGCCACGACCGGCGTCGGGCCCGACCTCATGGCCGCGGCCGTGGAGGCCACCCGCGCGCTCGTCGCGGAGATCGCCGGCCGTACCGGGCTGGACCCCGTCGACGCGTACCTGCTGGCCGGTATCGCCGCCGACCTGAAGATCTCCGAGGTCGTGGACGCGCCCAACTGGGTGGTGTCGGCGCATCTGGAGCTCGCGTACCTGAGCTGACGGTTCAGCCGAGGTGCAGTGCCACCGCCGCGTCCGTCTCCTCCTGGACCACGCTGTAGCCCGTGTCGCGCAGCAGTGCCGTGAACCGGTCGCGCGGACCGCCGTCCGGCACCTCGACGTGCGCCCGCGCCGCCGGGGAGTGGCGCCGGCGGATGGTCGTCCCGTCGTATCGGTACAGCCCCCACTGCGCCCACGGCACGTCCGGCGCCGGGTCCTCGTGCTGCATCCAGGCCATCCAGACGTCGCCGTGGACGTACCAGCAGTGGATCGCGCCCTTTCGCCAGGCGCCCCGGTGCCGGATCCAGACCCAGGGGTTCCGGGCCTCGACCCGATGAGAGCCGGCCGGATAGTGATCAAGCTGACGGGCATCGTGCATGATCAGGCATTCTCGAACACAAGTTCGAATGATCGCAAGCTCGGCCGGCCGGGAATCGATCCGTCTCGTCCGGCGGAACCAGGTGCCGATCGGCGTGCGTCCCCGTGATCCTCCGCGCCTTTCCGGAACCGCCGTACCTACGCTCCCGGCGCCTTGCCGTTCACCGCGAGGACGGCCGCCGCGCACGCGGCGCCGACCTCCTCGATCGTGGGCGCCGGAACGTCCTCGCGCGCCGGCTCGGGACGCAGGTCCGCCGGATCGCCGATCACCGTCACGCCGCTGTCCAGCAGGTCGGCGACGTCCTCGGCGCTCCATTCCGCGACGCATGACCGCCAGTGCGCCGGGATCGCGATGCGCGGCCCGCGCTCGGTACGCGGCTGGAAACCGTCGGACAGCACGGCCTCCCGCAGCCGCCGTGCCCGGTCCGAGGGCCAGCCGGCCGACGCCAGCGCGGCGTTGAGTGAGGTGAGGACCACGGCCTCGGGTGCGGTCAGGCCGGTGTGCACGGGCCGTTCGGCGTCGCCTGCGCGGAACGTGAAGCCGGGCACGCCGATCGCCTCGGCGAAGCGCGCCCACAGCAGCTCCGGCGGACGGCCGGGGCTGGTCACCACGCGCACGCGGGACTCGCCCACCTCACGCGCCCAGCGCCGGGCGAGGCGGCCGACCGCGAACGCCCGCCACAGATGCAGGTCGAGGTCCTCCTCGATCCGTGCCGCCGGCATCCGCCGCTGCTCTCCGAGCATGTCGAGGTAACGCTCGAATCCCAGGCGCCGGCCGTTGCGCACGTGCTGCTGCCACAGCGACGGCAGCGACCGGTTCAGGCCCCGCGCGGTCACCACGATCTCGACGTCGCGCACGGCCAGCCGGTCGAGCAGCGTGCGGATCGCCGACGTGCGGATCACCGAGAGCGCCTCCGCGGACAGCAGCACCGTCCCCTTGGTGCGGGCGACCTGGCGTTCGAGGATCTTCCACGCGCCCTTCTCGTCCGCGGCCCGCTGCTCGGACACCCAGGGGTACTCCGATCCGAGCAGACCGTAGGAGGCCCACTCGTGGTTCTCCGTACGGCGCCGCCGCCTGCCCGCGGGTGCCACCGGGTAGACGACGCCGGCCTTGGCCAACTCCCCGGCGCCGCTCGCGATGAGCTCCTGAAGGTAGGTCGTGCCGGACTTCTGCAGACCTATGTGCAAGATCAGGCGGGATGCCATCGGCCACCGTTCGCAGCAAAGGAATGGTCAAGGGATGGCAAATGAGATTAGACGTCATGCGGCCGATCGCCGTGGCCCTGCCGGAATCACCGGGTGAACAACTCATGGCCGGACCTCGACGTGGACATGAGCGTTCGCTTGATGTCGTCTGCGTATTCCCTTGTGAGAGGAGGCGCCGATGATCCGTGAGAACCCGCCGGTGCTGTTCCGCGCCGCCTGCGTGCTCACACTCGACGGGCCGGAGACGGAGGCGTTCGCCGTGGACGGCGACCGGATCCGCGCCGTCGGCGACGTGGCCGCGCTGCGCTCGCGGTTTCCCGGCGCCCGTGAGGTCGACCTCGGCGCGTCCACGGTCGTCCCCGGCCTGCACGACGCCCACGTTCACCTCGTGCACGCCGCCGAGGGCCTGCTGCACCTGGACCTGTCTGCGGCCGCGGTGAGCGGGGTGGCGGACCTGCTGGACCGCGTCGGAGCGGAGGCGCGTACGACCGGGGCCGGAGCCTGGATCCGCGGCGGCCGGTACGACGACGCCAAGACCGGGCCGCTCACGCGCTGGGACCTGGACCGGGTCGCGCCGGCCAACCCGGTGCTCGTCGTGCAGGTCGCGGGGCACTGGGGCGTCGCGAACTCCCGCGCGCTGGACGAACTGGGCATCGGGGAGTCCTCGCCGCCGCCGGCCGGTGGCGAGTACGGCCGTTCCCCGGACGGACGCCTGGACGGGCGGCTGATCGAACGCGCGCTGATGAACGTCGTCTATCCGGCGACGGCGCGCGGCGGCACGGCGCTGCCGGCCGCCTCGCCGGAGGACCGGCTGCGCGGCCTGGAGCGCGTCGTCCGGCGATGGCACGCCGCGGGCCTCACCTCGATCTGCGAGGCGCTGGTCGCGCCGTCGGACGTGGACCTGCTGCGGCGGGCGCGGGATCGCGGCCTGCTGACGCTGCGGGTCGGCATGCTGCTGTCCGTCGACCACTACGACCGGGCGCGCGCCCTGGGCGTCGGAAGCGGCTTCGGCGACGACTTCCTGCGTTTCGTGGGGGTGAAGGCGTTCGCGGACGGCGCGCTCGGCGGCCGTACGTGCCTGCTGTCCGAGCCGTACGCCGACGGCGGCCACGGCATGCAGACCACCGCCACGGAGGACCTGTTCGAGGCGGTCGCGACGGTGCACCGGAACGGCGACCGGATCGGCGTGCACGCGAACGGCGACGCGGCGATCCACCTGGTCCTGGACGCCTTCGCCGCCGCGCGGCGGAACGCTCCCCGGCCGGGCCTGCGGCACCGGATCGAGCACTGCTCGGTCGTGGACGAGGAGATCCTCCTCCGGATGAGGGAGCTGGAGGCCGTCGCCGTCCCGTTCGCGGGTTATGTCGCGTACCACGGGGACGCGCTGAACCGCTGGTACGGGCCGTCGCGCACGGAGCGGATGTTCGCGCACCGGTCCTTCCTGGACGCGGGCGTGACCGTGGCGGGCTCGTCGGACCACCCGTGCGGCCCGTACGAGCCGCTGGTGGGCGTCCAGTCGATGGTGACGCGGAGGGGCCTCGGCGACGGGGCCCCGGTCGGCCTCGCGCAGCGGGTGAGCGTGGAGGAGGCGCTGGGCGTCTACACGACCGGCTCGGCCGAGGCGGACGGTGTGGCCTCCACCCGCGGACGCCTGGCGCCCGGGTACGCGGCCGACTTCGTGGTGCTGGGGGAGAACCCGCTGACCGCCGACCCGTACGGCATCGCGTCCATCCCGGTACTCGCCACGTACGTCGCGGGCCGACGTGTCCACGGCTGACGGGGCCCGCGCGCGCATCGACGGTCGCGCTCGCCGGTCCGGGTCAGCCGACGAGCTCCAGGGCGAGGGTCAGACCGGCGGCGTGGCGTTCCTCGGCGGTCGTGTCGGTGTCCTGGAGGGCGAACATCGCGGCGTTGATCGAGGCCATGGCCATCACGCACTTGAGCTGGGCGAGGGCCGGGGCGTCCCGGTCGGTCAGCAGGTGGACCATCGTGCGCATCCGGTCCTGGAGCTGGTCGCCCACGGTCAGCTCGCGCATCGAGGTGCGTGCGTCCTGGAGCAGCCGCCGCATGCCGGGCGGGCTGTCGTGGGCCAGGCGGGCGTACCGTTGGACCAGCTCCCTGCGGGTCTCCGGTGTGCGGGGCTGTTCGCGGAACCGGGTGATGAGCGCGTCGATGTCGGCGATGAGGCCGTCGAAGAGGCTGACGACGATGTCCTCTTTGCTGTTGAAGTGGTAGTAGAGCGCCGCCTTCGTCACGTGGAGACGCTCCGCGATCTCCCGCAGCGAGGTCTTCTCGTAGCCGTGCTCGGCGAACAGCTCCAGGGCGGTGGCCTGGATCCTCTCGCGTGTGTCGCTCCGGCGCTCGCCCATCCCCCGCCTCACCTGCCTTACTTGACGCCCGGTTAGTTTGTAGCTTACCGTACGGCAAGTAAGATTGCTATTGGTGGAAACGGGGTACCTGATGCCGTTTCGGGGAGGGGTGGACGAATGACGGTCACGGACGCAGCGGAGGTGGCTCCGCCGGACACGTCGGCGCCGCCGCCGAGGAGCACGCGCTCGATCTACATCGCGATGGTCGGCCTCATGCTCGGCATGTTCCTGGCCATGCTCGACAACCTCATCGTCGGCACGGCTCTGCCGACCATCGTCGGAGACCTCGGCGGTCTCGCCCACCTGTCCTGGGTCGTCACCGCCTACGCGCTCGCCACGGCGGCGGCGACGCCCATCTGGGGGAAGCTCGGCGACCTGTACGGCCGCAAGGGCATGTTCATGTCCGCGATCGTCGTGTTCCTGGTGGGCTCCGCGCTCTCCGGCGTGTCGCAGAACATGGACCAGCTCATCGGCTTCCGCGCGCTGCAGGGCCTGGGCGCCGGCGGTCTGATGGTCGGCGCGATGGCGATCATCGGTGACCTGGTCCCGCCGCGCGAACGCGGCCGCTTCCAGGCGCTGATCGGCGGCATGATGCCGGTGGCGTTCGTCGGCGGCCCGCTGCTCGGCGGATTCCTGACCGACCACCTCAGCTGGCGCTGGGCGTTCTACGTGAACCTGCCGCTGGGCGCCGCCGCACTGCTGGTGACCGGCCTGGGCATGCGCCTGCACACCCAGCACGTCAAGGCCAAGATCGACTTCATCGGGGCGTTCCTGCTGACCGTCGGGGTCGTGGCGCTGACCCTGGTCGCGAGCTGGGGCGGCACGGAGTACCCCTGGGCCTCCTGGCAGATCATCGCGCTCGCGATCACCGCCGTCGTGGGGCTGGTGCTCTTCGTGTACGCGGAGGGCAAGGTGTCGGAGCCGATCCTGCCGCCGCGCCTGTTCCGCAGCCGCAACTTCAGCGTCGCGCAGATCCTCAGCTTCCTGGTCGGCGCCGCGATGTTCGGCGCGGTCAACTTCCTCCCGCAGTACATGCAGTACGTCCGGGGCGCCTCGGCCACGGCGAGCGGCCTGCTGCTCCTGCCGCTGATGTTCGGCATGCTCGTCGTGATGCTGACCACCGGTCAGCTCATCACCCGCAACGGCCGCTACCGGATCTACCCGATCATCGGTGGCGCGATCCTGACCGTGGGCATGCTCGTCCTCCTCATGCTGAAGGTGGACACCAGCACGGCGGCGAGCTCCGCGCTGACCATCGGGGTCGGCCTGGGCATGGGCTTCATCATGCAGAACACGATGCTCGTCACCCAGAACAGCGTCGAACTGCGTGACATGGGCGCGGCCAGCGGCTCGGTCACCCTCTTCCGTACGATCGGCGGTTCGCTCGGCGTCGCGCTGCTCGGCTCGATCTACACGAACCGTCTCGAGCACACCCTGAGCGAACAGCTCGGCTCCAAGGCCGGCGGCTCGCTGACCACCGGCGGCGTCAACCTGTCCCCGGCGGCCCTGCACAAGCTGCCGCAGATGGTGCGCGACGCGTTCGAGCTGGGCGTCACGAACGGCGTGCACGGCGTGGTCGTCGGCGGGGCCGTGCTGGCCTTCGCCGGGTTCCTGGTCGCCTGGCTGATCCGCGAGGTGCCGCTGCGCGGAAGCGCCCCGGCGGCCGCCCCCGCCGCCCCGGCGGCTCCGGCCG
>NZ_JBHLZP010000080.1:0-23117 GCF_042429965.1 Actinoallomurus acaciae | reverse complement strand
CGACCTGCGCACCGCCGACCGCACGTCCCGGCCGGGGGCGCCGCTGTGGCGGCTCGTGCGCTTCGCCGACGCCGTGGAGCCGTCGCGGGCGGCGGGCATCGAGGGCGCGCTGTACGGCGCGGGCATGCTGACCGCGTGGATCCACCCCGACCCCGCGTCGACGATGGCGGCGGTGGCGGACGCCGAGGCCGACGGTTACCTCGTTCCGGTCCTGCCGGGGCCGGAGGGGCCGACCCTCGCCGAGGTTCTCGTGCCCGAGGACCAGGACCTCGTCCCCGCCTCGGCGGTCGCGGCCGTGCTGCGTTCGCTGGCGCTGACCGGCGACCCGGCCGAATTCTCCGGCCCGGCGGCCGTCACGGACCGGGCCCAGTTCAGCCACGGTGTCCACGTCGGCGCCCGGCCGAAGGAGGCGCCGGAATTCATCGGCGCGACCAACCGCGAACACCGCCGCCGGGCGCGCTTGGCCGCCTGCGACGAGGCGATCGCGGACCTGGAGGCGCGCGACGCCGAGGCCGCCGCCGAGTCGGAACGGCTGAAGGAGCTGCTCGCCGACTTCAAGCGCGCCCAGCGCGAGCTGCCCCCGGCGAAGCCGGTGGTGGACGCGGTCAAGCGCGTGGCCGACAACGCCATTCTGCTGACCGTCGCCCGTACCGCCGAGACGGAGGCGCGCAAGGCCCTCGAAGGCGCGTCCGCCGAGGTCGACGCGCGCCGGCGGCGCCTGCGCCAGACGGCGGCCGAGCGCGGCATGCCGGCCACGGCCGAGGCGGTCGACGCGGTCGCCCAGGCGGTCGAGGACTTCACCGCGGCCGCCGGTCACCTCGACGCCGAGCGACGCAACGTCGGGGTCCTGGCCAACGACGTCGCCGGCCGCCGCGACAACATCGAACGCCTGGCCTCCGACCGCGCCGAGAGCGCCGAGGCACTGACCGAAAAGGAAAAGGCGCACGCCGCGGCGGTCGAGGAACTCGCCGAGCGAGAGAAGGCGCTGGACGCCCCGCTGAAGGAGGTCCTCGCCCGAATCGAGGAGACCGAGGCGCTGATCACCACGGCCGACGAGGAATACCGGCGGCAGCGGTCCGAGGCGGACAAGCAGGACCGCCGCCTCATCAAGGCCGAGGCCGACCTGAGCAACGGCCGCAAGCTCGTCACCGAGGCGATGAACGGCCTGTTCGAACAGGCGGCGTCCTTCGCCCCGTACGCCCACCGCGACCTGCGGGTCCTCCTGGGCGTCACCGACACGCGCCCCTGGCCGGCCGACGCGAGCTGGGAGCCCACCCGCGCCGGCGAGGCCGTCATCGAGGCCCTGTGCCGCCCCACCCGCGGTGGGGGTGGCTCCGTCGGCCCTGAGTCCGTCACCTCGGCTGGCGCTGCCGCTCGCGGTGCGGGTGGCTCCGGCGGGTCCGCTTTGGTCGCTTCGGACGAGGTCGTTGTCGGCGCGGGTGGCTCCGGCATGTCCCGTTCGGTCATCTCGGACGAGGCGGGCGATCCGGGCGAGACCCGGGCCTCGGGAGCCGGGGCGGCCCGTTTCGCCCCGCTGGATCCCGTGGCGGCGGTGCGGGCGGCGTTCCCGGCCGGTGTGGTGGAGCTGCTCGACGCGTTCCGCGCCGAGATCGGCGGGGGGCGTCCGGTGACGGACGGCGCGCTCAAGACCGCCGCCGGGCGGATGTCCGACGCGCTGCGGACCTTCGGTGACGCGCTCACCTCCTGCGAGGCGGACTACCGCCTCGACTACGACCCCACCGGCGTCGTGATGGTCTTCGTCATCGACGAGGACGGCCGCAACCCGGTCGGCGTCTTCGCGGGCCGGGTCGCCGAGCGCGCCCGGGAGCAGGGTGTCCTGCTGGAGGAGCGCGAGCGTACGGTCCTGGAGGACGAGCTGCTCACCGGCCTGGCCCAGCAGATCCACGGCCGCGTCCTGGCGGCGCGCGACCTCGTCCGCGGGATGAACGCCGACACGCGGTCCCGCCCGATGTCGTCGGGCACCGCGATCGGCATCCGCTGGGCCCACTCCGACAAGATCGACGAGCGGCAGCGTGCCACCTCGCGGCTGCTCACCCGCGACGCGCAGGGCCTGGGCCCCTCCGGCCTGGCCGAGCTGCGCGGCACTCTCCGCGAGATGATCCGCGACTACCGCGCCACCCATCCGCGCGCCACCTACAAAGAGGTGCTGTCGGAGGTCCTGGACTACCGCACCTGGCACACGTTCGAGCTGCTGCTCATCGTGCCGGGCGACCCCGAGGTGCGCCTGACCCGGGCCCGGCACTCGGTGATGTCGGGGGGTGAGAAGTCCGCCGCGATCCACCTGCCCCTGTTCGCCGCCGCGAACGCCCTCTACTCCTCGGCCCGCCCGGACTGCCCGCGCATGATCGCCCTGGACGAGGCGTTCGCCGGCATCGACGACAAGTACAAACCGGACCTGCTCGGCCTCACGGTCAAGTTCGACCTGGACCTGTTCATGACGGGCCACGACCTGTGGGTGCACCACGAGACGGTCCCGATGGCCGCCCACTACGACATGCACCACGACAAGACCGCGCACGCGGTGTCGGCGATGCTCGTCCTGTGGGACGGCACCCAGCTCGTCGACGCCGAGGCCGGCTTCGCGGGCAACGACGAGTTGGCCGAAGAACTCCTCGGCATCAAACCCCGCCGCCACGTCCCGCCCGCCGACGACGACTCGCTCCTCAGAGCCCTGCCCGAGGGCGAGGACGAGGACGACGAGCCGTGACGCTCGAGGAGCGTGCGATCGAACGCTTCCGCGGCCCGGACTTCCGGCGGCTGCTGGACCGCGCGCGCAAGCGGCTCGAACTCCGCGGCGGATCCCTGAGCGGCACGATCAGCCTTCCCGAGCCGACGGCCGACGAGCGGAGGGCGCTCGACGGCCTCCTCGGCGGCGCGCGGCCGCCGGGAGCCAGGAGCACCTCGGTGGACCTGACCCGGCTGGACGCCGCCGTCCGTACGTCCTGCGGACTGGGCCTCGCCGAGCTGCTGGAGACGGTCTTCGGCCGGCCGCTGAACGACCGCCCCGCCGAGGAGGCCGCCAAGGAGGCCGCACGCGCCGAACTGCTCCGCGTCGCCGAGGAGAGCCCGCTGTACGCCGCGGCGGACTGGTTCCGCGACTGGACCGGCGCCCGGGGCAGGCTGACCCGGCTCGTCACGCGGGACGACGCGCACCTGTTCGCCGACGCGGTCGCGGTCCTCGAACGCCTGGAGGGCTCCACGGGTACGGTCGAGCTCACGACGCTCGCCGACGAGGTGACCGGCGACACCAAGGCGCTCGGCCCGAGATCCCCGCTGTCGAGACTGGTCCTCGACGCGCTGGCACGCCGCGTCGGCGTGCCCCGCCCGGAGGCGGCGGAGGAGTGCCGCAGCCTGTGGGAGGTCTTCGGCGTCCTCCCGGACGACCTGGCGAGCCGCGTGCTCGTGCTCAACCTGCCGGCCGAGGGCGCGGGGCTGGGGGAGTGGCTCACCGGCGCCGCGCGGTACGGCACCCCGTTCCCGGTCACGCTGAACCAGCTCAGGAGACACCCGGTCACCGTCGCCCGCCCCGTCGTCCACGTCTGCGAGAACCCCACCGTCGTACGGCGCGTGGCGGCCGAGCTGGGCCCGGCCGCGCCACCGCTCCTGTGCACCGAGGGACTCCCCTCACTCGCCTTCCACCACCTCGCGAGCACGGTCACCGCGGGCGGCGGCACCCTGCGCTACCACGGCGACTTCGACTGGCCCGGCCTGGCCATCGCGGACGCGGTGATGCGCCGCCACGGCGCCGAGCCCTGGCGCATGTCGGCCGCCGACTACCGCGCGGGCGTTCGCGACACCGGCCGCCACCTGCCGCTGAAGGGCGGGAGACGGCCGAGCCCGTGGGCGCCCGACCTGGCCGCGGCCATGGCCGAGATCGGCCTGGTCGTCTCCGAGGAGACGGTCGCCGACCGACTGCTCGCCGACCTGAGGAGTGCGTCATAGGCCCGGTCCGCGGCGAAAGGCAACGCGCCCAAGCTCGCCTGCTTGTGGTTGGTGGTGGTTCAGCTGGGGTTGGTGGTTGGGGGTTGTGGTTGGTGGTGGTTCAGTCGAGGCGGTGGTTGGGGGTTGTGGTTGGTGGTGGTTCAGCTGGGGTTGGTGGTTGAGGGTTGCGGCCGGTGGTCGCTCAGCCGAGGTCGGTCGCCGGAGCTCGTCCACTCAAGGTCGCCCGCCGGAGGTCGCCCGCCGGAGGTCGCCCACCGGCGGGTGCCGCGTGACGTCTGCTGGTCCCGTAGACGGTCCGGGCGCATGAGACGGGTCGCCGTCGCCCTGGCCATCGTCGTCGGTTCGGCGTGCTCCGCCCACGAGCCGCCGGCGTCCGGTGTCACCGGAACGGTGATCCTCTCGGGCGGGCGGTGGCCCGGCCACCCGCCACGGCTCGCGGACGTGCCGATCACCGCCGTGGACGCGACGGGCACGGCGGCCCGGACCGTCCTCCACCCACGGCAGAAGAGCTTCGACCTGGCCCTGCGCCCGGGCACGTACCTCATCCGGGCCCGTACCGGAAACCTCACCTGCCCGGCCGTCCGTGCCACGGTGCCCGCGTCGGGGTGGGTCCCCGTGACCATCGACTGCCCCATGAAATAGCGTCAGGCCAGAAGCAGCACCCCGAACAGCGTGACGCCCGCCAGCAGCCAGGCCACGTAGTCGCCGACGTGCCCGGAGTGCAGGCGGTGCAGCACCGTCGCGCGCGGGATGTGCCCCCGGACGCCCAGCACGGCGATCCCGAACGCCAGTGCCACCGCCGGCAGGCCCGACACCGCACCCGTCATCGTCCACGGCGCCGGCTCCGCTCCCGGCAGGAGCGGCGCGACGGCGTGCCCGAGCACGGCACCCGGCAGCAGGCCGAGCAGCAGTCCCGCGACCACCAGCAGCACTCCCGGCGCCAGCATCGTCCACGGCAGCCGTGACAGCCTGACCTCCGTCTCCGGGTCGTGGTGGTCGGCGGTGCCCGCGAGCCGCCGACCCGCGCCGCGGAACACCCGCAGCCACACCCGCAGCACCGCCCCCGCCGTCAGGGCCGACGCGGTGATTCCGAGGGCCAGGATCCAGTGCCCGCCCTCCTCCTCGATCAGGGCCTTGCCCGCCCAGGTGCCCGAGGGCGGCAGGCCCGCCAGGCCCAGGCCGCCGAGGAGGAAGATGGCGCCGGTGACGGGCATCGACCGCCCACGGCCGTGCAGGTCGTGCTCGTCGACCGTCTCGTACCGGTTCAGCAGCGCTCCCGCCCCGACGAACAGGCCCGCCTTCACCCCCGCGTGGCCGATCAGGTACCAGGCGGCGCCGGCCAGCGCGTCCGCGCGCAGCAGGCCGAGGCCGACGAGGAGGAGGCCGACGTGGCTGATCGTGGAGTAGGCGAGCAGCCGCTTGATGTGCCGTTGCAGCACGCACATGACCCCGCCGAGCAGCGCCGCCGCCGAGCCGAACACGATCAGCGCCGTACGGACCGGGGCGGCCGGGACGGCGTGCGCGAAACTCGTCAGGTACGTCCGGGCCACCGCGTACACGCCGAGTTCCACCATCACGCCGGAGAACAGCATGCAGACCGGCGTCGGCGCCACGGCGTGCGCGTCCGCCAGCCAGAAGTGGAAGGGCACCGCCGCCGCCTTCACCAGGAATCCGGTGCAGATGAGGATGAAGGAGACGGTCACCAGCGCGTCGTGGCCGTGCAGGTGCCGGCCGACCGCGGCGAAGCCGAGCTGGCCCGTACGGGCGTAGACGAGCGCGATGCCGGTGAGGGTGAGATAGGCCCCGAGCGAGTTCACGATGCCGAAGTTCAACGCGCCGTGCACGGTCTCCGGCTCCTCGGACTGGTAGCCGGTCAGCGCGTACGCGACGACGCTCATCAGTTCGAAGAACACGAACGCGTCGAACAGGTCCCCGGTGAGCGTGAACGCGCACATCGCCCCGGTGAACAGCAGCGTCAGCGTGTGGAAGATCGCCTGAACGTCCTCGAAGTAGTGCCAGGAGACGATGAGCGCGCACAGCGCCACGGCCGCGACCGTCAGCGCCAGCCCGGCCCCGACGGTGTCGCCGACCAGGGCGATGCCCACGCCCTCGCCCCAGCCGCCCATCCACACCGTGGCGCCCCCGCGGGCGAGCACCACCGCGAGCAGCGCGATCTGTGCGGCGACCGTGCCCGTGGCCAGGGCGTCGACGGCGAACCGCGGGAGCCGCCGCCCGACCGCCGCGAGCAGTGTGGCCATCGCGAACGGCAGCCCGACCGCGAGCTGAAGGATCACGGTTCGAGCGAGCGCAGCTCGTCCGGGTCGACCGTGCCGCGACGCTTGGCCACCTGCACCGTGAGGGCGAGGAGCAGCGCGGTCACCGTCGCGCCGACGACGATGTCGGTGAGCGTCATCGCCTGCACCAGCGGATCCACGACGTTGCGCGTCGGCCTGATGTCGGAGAAGACCGGTGCCGTCGCCTTCCTCTGGTAGCCGACCGTGAGCAGGAGCACGTACGTCGCGGACTGCGCCACCGACAGGCACACCACGGCGTGGACCAGGTTCCGGCTGGTCACGATGCCGTAGACGCCGACCAGCAGGATCCAGCCCGGGATCAGGTACGGAAGATGACTCATGTGTCCTTCCTCACGAGGAGGGCCTGCTCGAAGAACCTGGCCAGCGTCAGGACGAACGCGCAGCCGACCTCGAGGCCGACCACCGCGTTCATGGCCTTGACCTGCCCGGCGAACCACAGCGCGAGCACGACGAACACGCCCGCCGCGAGCGCCTCGCCGACCTCGAACATCGGCACCGGCCGGAGCCGGGCGAGCGCGGGGTAGTCGCCGGCCAGGTAGACCAGATGGATCGCGCCGCCGAGCACCACGCCGCCCTGGAAGCCGCCGCCGGGGGACAGGTAGCCGTGCGCGACGATGTAGACGCCCGTCATGAGCGTGACCGGCAGCAGCAGGTACCCGGTGATCCGCAGCGCGTCGAAGACCTGGGCGGGGCCGTACGCGTGCGCCCCCGCGGCGTCCTCCTGCTCGGCGCGCACGGTCCGCAGCACCAGGACGGCGGCGAGCGCGGAGGCCATGAGGATCAGCTCCTCGCCGAGCGTGTCGAGCGCCCGCTGGTCGAAGTTGATCGAGGAGATGACGTTGGGGGTGTGGTGGGCGAGCGCGTTCGGCAGCGTCCGCAGGCCGTACGGATGGACGGTGCCGCCGAAGCCGGGCAGCCGGAACGCGGCCAGCGCGAACAGCACCGCCAGCCCCGCCCCGCCGGCGGCCAGCACGAGCAGCCGCACCGGGCGGCTCACGGGTCATCCCCTTCGTCCGGCTCGCGCGTGTGGTGGCGGCGGATCGCGTGGATGGCCAGCATCACGATGAGGGGGACGACCACCGTGCCGACCCCGGTCTGCGACATCGCCACGTCGGGCGCCTGGAGCACGACGAACAGGACCGCCAGCACGATGCCGTACCCGGACAGCACGATCGCCTGCCGTGCCGGGTCGCGCGTGAGCACCACCGCGGTCGCCATGAACGCCGTCAGCAGCAGGGCGGCGGCGATCAGGACCTCACTCACGGGAGACCCGCCTCCCGGCCCGCGCCGTGGTGATGACGGTCGCCGGCCCGGTGACGACAAGCAGCAGCCCGATGAAGATGATCTTCGCGACGTCATGCCAGGACGACCACGGCGCGAGTACGAGCCCGAGGGTCACGAGCGGTGCGGCGATCACCGAGCCGATCGAGACGAAGTGCAGGCGCAGGAAGCGGTCGCGGGTCAGCAGCAGGCGTAGGGCGGCGAAGGCCGTCAGCGCCGTGCCCGCCCAGATCAGCACGGCGCTCGCCGCGTTCACGCGGTCCCCCCGAGGAAGCGCGCGTACACCAGGGAACCGGCGAACGACAGCAGTGCCACGACGAACGCCGCGTCGAGGTAGGCCGGCCGCCCGTACCCCGCGGCCAGCAGCATGAGCACGAGTGTCGCGGCCGGCCCGGCGAGGATGAGCCCGGCGAGCCGGTCCACCGGCTCACCTCGCAGCGTCCCGAGCAGGCAGGGGAACAGCGCGGTCACCAGCAGCGCGAACGCCGCCGGCAGCCCGGCGGCCAGGGCGGTCATCGCGCCACCTCGCGTTCGAGCGCGGACGGCCGGTCGCCGATCCGGTGGACGATGAGCGTGTTCCGGCCGGGGTCGACGTCGGCGACATACGTGTTCGGCGCGACGGAGAGGGCCAGCGCGGTGAACCCGCGTCGCGCCGCCGGCCGCCGGTCCGGGAGCAGCCGGATCTCGGTGAACGCTCCGCGCGGGCGCGCCAGCAGGCGCACGAACCCGCTCCCGGCCTGGTCCGGCAGACGCAGCAGCCATCGCAGCCATCCGGCGCGCGGCAGGTACGCCTCGTCGTTGTCGGCCGCCAGCAGCGTCCGGCGGGTCAGGACCGCCGAGGCGCCGCATGCGACCCCGGTGATCGCTCCCACCACGATCTCGGTCGGTGAGATCGTGGAGATGATCGCCAGGTAGACGGCGAACAGGACCACGGCCCAGATCGCCGCTTCGATGAACTCCCGTCGTCTCATGCCGCCGTTCGTTCCCCCGTACGTGACGTGAATGCACCGAGGGCGCCACGACCCGCGCACCACCGGAACGGGCGACGAGAGGTCGCCTCCGAGACGAATTGGCCGGATTGGGACGTTCCAGGCCCCTTGCGCGCGGTTTACAAAGCTTGTCAGGGTTTGTGATGGCTAGGCAGCCGGTTCTCACCCCCCGCTCCGGCAGCCGCAGGGATGCCATTCGTCGTGTCGGCACACCCTGGGCCGCCGGGAGCCGAGCGCCAGTGCCCATGCCACCCCGGGGCGCGCCACACGGGCGTGCCCGACGCATTGGGAGGCACGTTGAAGTCCATTCCCCTGTCCCGGCGTACCGGCATGGCCGTCGCGGCCGCCGGAGTCCTCGCGATCGCGGTCGCCCCCGCGGCCCACGCGGCGACCCCGAGCCCCACCGCGCAGTCGAAGGTCGCCTCCGAGCTCGCACGACAGCTCGGGTCCCGCTCCGCCGGTTCGTATCTCGACTCTTCGCACAGGCTGGTCGTCGCGGTGACGAACGCGGCCGACGCGAAGACCGTCAAGGCCGCCGGGGCCACACCGAAGACCGTCGCGCGTACGGGCGCGCAACTGCAGACGGCGAAGCAGGCCCTGGACGCCGCCGCGGTGCCGGGCACCGCGCGGATGATCGACCCGAAGACGAACCAGGTCGTCGTCGCGGTCGACAGCACGGTCACGGGCGACCGTCTCAGCAAGGTCGAGAAGGCCGCGTCCGCGCAGGGCGCCGCCGTCCGCATCCGGCATGTGAGCGGGAGGTTCCGTCCGCTCATCGGCGGCGGCGACGCCATCTGGGGCAGCGGTTACCGCTGCTCGCTCGGGTTCAACGTGACCACCAGCAGCGGTGCCGCCGGCTTCATCACCGCCGGGCACTGCGGCAACGTGGTCAGCACGTGGTACTCCGACCAGGGCGAGAGCAGCGAGCTCGCCACGACCGGAAAGAGCGTGTTCCCGGGCAACGACTACTCGATCGCCACGTACACGGGCAGCACCTCGCACCCCAGCGAGGTCGACCTGTACAACGGCTCCACGCAGGCGATCAGCGGTGCCGGTGACGCGACGGTCGGCGAGTCCGTCCAGCGCAGCGGCAGCACGACCGGCGTGCACGGCGGCACGGTGACCGCCACCGGCGCGTCGGTGACGTACGAGGAGGGCACGGTCAACGGGCTCATCGACACGAACGTGTGCGCCGAGCCCGGTGACAGCGGCGGCGCGCTGTTCGACGGCGGCACCGCGCTGGGTCTCACCTCCGGCGGCAGCGGCGACTGCAGCTCCGGCGGCGAGACGTTCTTCCAGCCGGTCCCGGCGGCGCTGAGCGCCCTGGGCGCCAGCATCGGCTGAGTCTCCGGCGACGGGACCCCTCCGGCCAGGTGGCCCGGAGGGGTCCTTCGCGTTATGTGACTGCTTAGTCGGAGGGGCTGCGCCGCTACCAGGCCGAGACCGGCGCCGACATGTTCGAGCGGCTGAGTGCCGCCGGGTCGCCGCTGTAGGCGCTGTCCGGAGTGCGGCTCGACGTCGCCCGCCAGAGTGAGGAAGAGCGCATCGACGGTCTCCGGGCACGCTAGAGGATCCACGCGCCGCACCCGATGGAGGGGCGGCGCCTTCGTTCGCACACCTTTTGGACTGCTCAGTCGAGTAAGGGCGAGAGAAGTGAGCGCACGGTTGGACGGCAGGACCGCGCTGGTGACGGGATCCACGAGCGGGCCTGGGACGGGCGATGGCGAACGCCCTGGCCGCGGCGAGTGCGCATGTTCTTCCTGACCGCCCGCGGCGCGGGCGTCATCATCAACACCGGCTTCGCGGGCTCGGCGCTCTACAGCGCGACGAAGGCCGCGATCGAGTCGTTCACCCTGTCCTGGGCCACGGAGTTCGGCCCGCCGGCCGTGTACATGGCGAGCGACGACGCCGCGTACGTCCACGGCGCGTCCTTCACCCTGGACGGCTGGACCACCGCGCGCAGGTGACGCCGGCGGCGTACGCGGCTCACCCGACGGGCGGCGCGTCGGTGTGCTCGTGCAGTTCCCGGGAGAGCGCCTGGATGGCGTGCGTGAGAAGAGCCACCTTCGTCTCGAGTTGAAGGATGCGTTCTTCCAGGTGGGCGACCGAGGGGGCGCGGAAACCGATATTGATCTGCCGTGTCATCCTGCCTTCTCTCGTTTGCTGAAAGGCCCCGCCCGCTCACTCGGCGGCCCCATCGGCATCCGGCGCCGGGTTCAGCGTGGCGCCGCCCCGCCCTCGGCGTACCGGCTCGGCAGCACCGGCTCGATGCGGTACAGCGTCGGACGTTCCAGGTGGCCGGGCGTCGGCCGGTGCTTGCGTCCCGCGACGGCGGCGACTAGGTCCCGTGCGGTGATCAGGCCTACGAGCCGGTCCTCACCGTCGGTGACGGCCACGAAGTCCAGTTGGGCGGCGAGCATCGCCCGCGCGGCCGCCGCGACCGAGTCCGAGACGCCGACATGTGGCATGAGGCGGTGGCCCACGACCGTGCTGACCGGCATGCGCATCCGGTCCGGCCCGCCGCCGTCCCACGCGGCGGCCATCGTCTCGGCGTCCAGGACGCCGATGCAGTGACCGTCGTTGCTGACCACCGGTACGTGGTGGTACCCGCCTTGGCGCATCAGCTCCCAGGCCATGAGCGTCGTCTCCTCGGCCGCGACGGTGAGCACCTCGGTGGACATCACGTCGCCAACGAGGCTTTCCTCGAAGCTCGAGGTCATCGTGTGGCCTCCAGGTAAGTCGGATGGATCCGCCGTCCGCTGACGTACTCGCCGCGAATGCGGATGAAGTAGCCGAGGCCTCCCGGGACCCACGATCTCAGCGGGAGCCGGGAGAGACGCTCGATCTCGGTGGCGACGCGGACGACCCGTGCTTCCCCGATCACGGTGACCGACCAGCCCGAGCGGCTGCCCGGTTCGAAGGCGTCGGTCTCGAAGGCGACGACCGCACCGCGGGTGGCCGAGACGAGCTTCGAGTCCGGCGGCATCGAGATGATCACATCGTCGCCGTCGAACACGAAGTGAACCGGTTCGATCGCGGGCAGCGCACGGTCGGTGAAGACCACCCGGCCGAGCGTCACGGACCGCATCAGCGCCAGGCAGTCGTCGCGATCAAGGACCTCGATCCCGTTCGCGTCGAGTCTCATGGCTCGATACTTCCGAGGTCCCCGACCGGCGGGCAGGGGCGAAGGTCCCGGCCGCGCCCGCCATTCCTCCGCATCGGGCCCCGATGCGGAGGACCTTCGCCCGTGCCCGGGCGTGCCGGGGGAACCGATCAGCACGGCGCTGGACCGACGCCGCCGAGCTGGGTAGGACCTGGAGCGGTCCTGCCGACATGCCCTCTGACCTCGTCTTTCATACTGGTCTGAGCAGGACTTTCCGGTCGGGGCAGGACGTGGATGCGGAGGACGGGAGGCATGCGCCGTGCGCCCTGAAGGGCAGCCCGGGGACGATCGCGCGGGCATGGTGCTGCCGCAGCTAAGGCTGGATGATCTTCTCTCTGAGCTGCAGTCGCGGCTCGCGGCCGTGCTCGCCACCCGCGATCGCGTCCACGCGCTTCTCGAGGCGGTCGTCTCGATCGAAAGCGATCTCGAGCTGGACACCGTCCTGCATCGGATCGTCGAGGCGGCGACCGCGCTGGTCGACGCCCGGTACGGCGCCCTCGGCGTGATCGGGCAGGACGATCGGCTGTCCCGGTTCGTGACCGTCGGCATCACCGAGGAGGAGATCGAGGCGATCGGCTCCTGGCCGACGGGCCAGGGCATCCTCGGTCTGCTGATCAAGGAACCGGCGCCGATCCGGCTCGCCGACCTGTCGGCGCACCCCGCCTCCTCGGGGTTCCCGCCCGCCCATCCGCCGATGCACCGGTTCCTGGGCGTGCCCGTACGCGTACGCGACGAGGTGTTCGGCAACCTCTACCTGACCGAGAAGGCCGGCGGCGGAGAGTTCGACGAGGACGACGAGAACGTGGTCGCCGCCCTCGCCACGGCGGCCGGTGTGGCGATCGAGAACGCCCGCCTCTACGAGGAGGCCCGGCGGCGTGAACGCTGGCGGGAGGCGTCGGCCGAGGTGTCCACCTCACTGCTGTCCGGCACCGCCCCGGCCGAGGTGCACACGCTGGTGGCGCGGCGCGCCCGGGAGATCTGCGACGCCGGCTACGCCATGGTGGCCCTCGCGGAGGGAGAGGAGCTCACCGTCCAGGCGGCCGACGGCGAGCACGCCGACGTGATCGCCGGGCGCCGCCCGCGGATCGACGACGTGCTGGCCGGGCAGGTGTTCCGCACCGGCGAGTCGCTGATGCTGGCCGACGCGGGGGAGGCGGCACGTGCGGTGAGGTCACCGCCGCCGATACCGCTGGGGGCCGTCCTGATCGTCCCCTTGGGGACCGGACAGGAGGTGCGCGGCGTGCTCGCGGTGGCCAACCCTCCGGGCCGCCCGGCCTTCACCGACTCCTCCCGGCGGCTGCTGGAGGCGTTCGCCGCCCAGGCCGCGGTCGCGATCGAGCTGGCCGAACGCCGCCGCGACGCGGAGCGCCTCGTCCTGCTGGAGGACCGGGACCGCATCGCCAAGGATCTGCACGACACCGTCATCCAGCGCCTGTTCGCCACCGCGATGACGCTGATGGCCGCGATGAAGATGACCGACCGGCCCGACGTCGCCGTACGGGTCCAGCGGGCGGTCGACGACCTCGACGAGACGATCCGTCAGATCCGCTCGACGATCTTCGCGTTGCAGGCGGCGCCCGGCGCCCACCCCGAGCTGCGCGAACGGATCCTGGAGGTGGTCGAGGGAGCCACGGAGAGCCTGGGATTCGCGCCCACGGTACGCCTGGAGGGCCTGCTGGACACCGCGGTGGGCGTCGAGACCGGCGAACACCTGATCGCCGTGCTCCAGGAGGCCCTGTCCAACGTCGTACGGCACGCGCACGCGCGCCACGTGTACGTGACCGCCGACGCCGGCGACTCCCTCCTGCTCAGGGTCGAGGACGACGGCACCGGCATCCCGCCGGGCGGCCGGCGCAGCGGCCTGCGCAACCTCGCCGGACGGGCCCGCACCCTCGGCGGCTCCTTCGAGACCCGCGACCGCGAGGGCGGCGGAAGCGTCCTGGAGTGGCGGGTCCCGCTGCGCCGCGACTGACCCGGACATCGCCACGCTGAGGCGAGCGGCCCCGGACCAGGGGACTTTCGACCTCTTTCTGACGTCCGGTCGCCGCCGAGACGCTGGGGGAAGCAGCCGCGGCGGCCGAGGGGGCCCCGCCGCGCGCCGACCACCAGGAGACATCATGATCCAGCCGATCGTCGTCGGAACCGACGGCTCGTCCCGAGCCGACCTCGCCGTGGAATGGGCCGCGGACGAGGCGACCCTGAGACGCCGTCCGCTGCACATCGTGCACGCGGCCGAACGCTGGGACCACGACATGCCGCTCTACACGACGCCCGGGACCTGCGAGTCGCTGACGGAGACGGGCGAGCGCGTGCTCGCCGAGGCCGTCGAACGCGCCGCCAAGACCCGTCCCGGCCTCCCGGTCACCAGCGAACTCGTCTTCGACGCGCCCGTACGCGCGCTGCGGTCACAGGGCCGGCGGGCGGGTGAGATCGTGGTCGGCCATCGCGGGCTCGGCGGATTCGCCGGAATGCTGCTCGGCTCCACCGGACTGCGGCTCGCCGCCCACGTCCCCGTCCCGACGATCGTCGTACGCGGCGAACCACGGGAACGCCGGCACGAGGTGCTCGCCGGCGTGGACCTGTCCGAGTCGTCCGAGGAGGTGTTCCGGTACGCGTTCGAGGCCGCGGCACTGCGCGACGCGTGGGTCCGCGTCGTGCACGCCTGGCAGGTGCCCGCCATACTGCCCGCCGTCTCGGTGTGCGAGGCCGAGGCCGTGACCCGTGACCGCCTCGACGACGCGCTCGCCCCCTGGCGGGCGCGTTACCCGGACGTCGGCGTGGTCGAGCAGACGCCGCGTGGACACCCGGTCGGCGCGCTGGCGGCCTGCTCCTCCCGCGCCGCCCTGCTCGTGATCGGGCCCGGCCGCCGCGATACCCGGCTCGGATCCGTCGCCCACGGCGTCATCCACCACGCCGACTGCCCCGTCGCCGTCGTCGGCCCACCGCAGTGACCGGCTTCACGGTGACGACCGCCGGCGCCGGGGGAGAACCGCCGCACGCGGCCGAGGACACGTCGCGTATAGGTCTCGTCGGCGAATTACGAGCCTTCCGGCAGCGACTCCTCATCGACCATGTCCACGAGGTCGGCGATCGAGTCGGTGACGCGTGACGGGCGGAACGGGAAGCGATCGACGTCGCCGGCCTTGGTCACGCCGGTGAGGACGAGGATCGTGTAAAGGCCCGCCTCCATGCCCGACACGACGTCGGTGTCCATCCGGTCGCCGATCATGGCGGTCGTCTCCGAGTGGCCGCCCACCGTGTTGAGAGCGCTGCGCATCATCAGCGGGTTCGGTTTGCCGACGAAGTACGGGGTGACGTTGGTGGCCTTGGTGATCAGGGCCGCGACCGCTCCCGTCGCCGGGAGGGAGCCCTCGGCCGACGGGCCGACCGGGTCCGGGTTGGTCGCGATGAACCGCGCGCCGTTGTCGATGAGGCGGATCGCCCGGGTGATCGAGGTGAAGCTGTACGTGCGGGTCTCACCGAGGACGACGTAGTCGGGATCGATGTCGGTCAGGACGTATCCGACCTGGTGCAGCGCGGTCGTCAGCCCCGACTCGCCCAGCACGAACGCCGATCCGTGCGGCCGCTGGTCGTGCAGGAACTGCGCGGTCGCCAGCGCGGAGGTGTAGATCGACTCGACCGGGACGTCGAGGCCGGCCGCTCGCAGCCGTACGTGAAGGTCCCGGGGCGTGTAGATCGAGTTGTTCGTCAGCACGAGGAACCGGCGTCCCGCCTTGGTCAGCCGCTCCAAAAACTCCCGCGCCCCCGGCACCGGCTGGCCCTCGTGGACCAGGACGCCGTCCATGTCGGTCAACCAGCATTCGATCTTTTTACGCTCGCTCATGCGATCAATATCCCGCAATGACGTGAACGAACGGTATGCCGGGGCGAGGAATACCGAAGTGATCGGAGGCGCCGTGTTCACCGGTCCGCGCTCGCGACTTCACAGCGCGAGCTCGAACCAGACCGCCTTGCCCGCGGCCGTGTGGCTCGCGCCCCACCGGTTGGAGAGCTTGTCGACGAGGTAGATGCCGCGCCCGGCCTCGTCCTCGTCACCGGGCTCGCGCAGGACCGGCAGGTGGTGATCGTCGTCGGTGACCTCGCACAGCAGCGTCTCGGTGCGCAGCAGCCGCATGGTGATCGGGCGCGTGGTGTAGCGGATCGCGTTGGTGACGAGCTCGGTCACCAGGAGGGACGCGGCGTCGATCTGCGACTCCAGCCCCCAGCCGGTGAGCGTGTTGGCGATCAGCCCCCGTGCGTGGCGGGCCGCCTGCGCGTGCGGGCGCATGATCCAGTTGGCGACGCTGGCGCTCGGGATGCCGTCGAAACGGGCGATGAGGAGCGCGACGTCGTCTTCGCGTTCGTCGGTGTGCAGGGCGTGCAGGACGTTCTCGCACAGGTCGTCGGGCGGGTCGGACACCTTGGCCAGGCTCTCGCGCAGCGCGTCGAGCCCCTCGGTGATGTCCTGGTCGCGCGTCTCGACCAGGCCGTCGGTGCACAGCGCGATCAGCGTGCCGTCCGGCGCGGGCACCTCGATCGTCTCGAAGGCGACGTTGCCGACCCCGAGCGGCACACCGGCCGGCACCGGGACCAGTTCCGTACGGCCGTCGGCGTAGGCGAAGACCGGAGGGACGTGCCCGGCGTTCGCGATCGCGCAGCGCCGGGCGACCGGGTCGTACACGCAGAAGACACAGGTGGCGAGGAACTGTTCTCCGGCCTGCCCGACGGTCTCCTCGAAGAGCTGGTCGAGGTGGCGCAGCACCTGGTCCGGGGGAGGGTCGAGGGCGGCGAGGGTGCGCACGGCGGTGCGGAGCTGGCCCATCGTGGCGGCCGAGTGCACGCCGTGTCCCATGACGTCGCCGACGATGAGCGCGACCCGGCTGCCCGGCAGCGGGACCGCGTCGAACCAGTCGCCGCCGACCTGCGCGGCCGGGTTGCCCGGCAGGTAGCGGTAGGCGATCTCCACACCGGGCAGCCGCGGCGGGTGCTTGGGCAGCATGCTGCGCTGGAGCGCGTCGGCGATCCGTGCCTCCCGCTGGTACAGCAACGCCTTGTGCCCGCCGAGCGCCGCCTGGTCGGCCATCAGCGTGGCGGTCAGCACGTCGGTCTCGTCGAAGCCGAGGCGCCCGGCCGACCGCAGCAGCACCGCGAACCCGAGCAGGTGACGACCTGCCCGGAGCGGGACGACGATGAGCGATCCGGGCCTCGTCGTGGGGAACAGACAGCCGACGTCACCGCCGTACGAACCTGCGGTGTCGAGGTCGGGATCGGGCCACACGACGAGCTGCCCGCTGGTGACGCTGGCCGCGAACGGGCCGGTCAGGTCGGAGACGGCGACCTTGCCGAGGAGCGTGCCGGCGCCGGCGGACGTGGAATGGCAGGCCACCTTGCGCAGCACGCCGTCCGACGGCGCCCCGGGCGACTCGGGCGGTTCGCCGTCGGTGAGCACCGCCTCGTACAGGTACGCGGCGGCGAGGTCGGCGACGCGCGGCACCGCCGTCTCGCAGAGCGAGGTCATGACCTGCGTCAGCTCCAGGTCACCGCCGATCCGTACCGTCGCGGCGTGCAGGAACGCGAGATGCTCGTGCACGTCGGACGGGTCCGGCCGCCCTTGGCCCCGCCACCTCACCGAACGCCGTCACGGCGGCAGAACAGGAACAGCTGCACCTCGGGCAGGAGTTCGGCGCTGGCCGGGGCGTACGTCAGGTGGTGCAACTCGGTGACCTCGAACCCGGCGGCGGTGACGAGCGCCACCAGTTCGTCGCGCATGTAGCCGGTCACCCGTACGGGACTGCCGAGGAACTGGATCGGTGTGTCGTCCAGGTCCGCCTCCACCATGCCGAGCACCAGCTGACCGCCCGGCTCGAGCCGGGCGTGAATGCTCTCGAGCGCGGACGGGATCTCCAGGCGCGGCAGCATCAGCAAAGAGAAGAAGGCGACGGCCGCCGCGAACTCCCCCAAGGACGCATCGATCTCCTCGATGGGGCGGCGAAGGAATTCCGCTTCCGGCACGTCCCGGCGGGCCAGCCGGAGCATCTCCTCGGAGATGTCGATCCCGACCACCGAGTGGCCGGCGTCGGCGAGCTGCCGCGCGGTCGGTGTGCCCGTGCCGCATCCGGCGTCGAGGATCCGTGCCTCGGGCGGAAGCCGGTCGAGCAGCCGGCGTACGGCCGAGAGCTGCCCGTCCTTGTGCGGGAACGCCTCGTCATAGCGCTCCCCGATCCGGTCGAACGCCCAGGCTTGAGCGGTCTGCCGATCGGCACGGGAACCCACGATATGTGGGGAGTCTGGGTCATCACATTCGTCCTTCCTCGCCCCTCGGGCTCCGTCGAGCGTGATGCCTATTCAACACGGATTCCGGCTCTGTCTCCGCAGAACTCCGCTGATGAGCGTCGGCGAAATTGGTGTCCGTGATTTCCCAATGATTGGGAAAAGTCGCATTCTGTCCGGGTGTCCTCCGGCTTACTTCCGGTGGTTGAGGATGCGCAGGACCCGCTGGATCGTCCCCGGGGGAGGCGGGCCGAACGGCGAGGCGAGGCGTGTACGGGCGGGGCGGCCGCGCAGGGTCACCGTGTTGCCCAGGCGCCAGCGCGCCGCCTCGCCCTGGTGCGCCGCGCCGACCACGGTGGCCGACGCCAGGAGGCGTTCGTCGGTGCTCTTGGCCAGGTCACTCAGCCGGGCGGCCTCGTTGACCGGGTCGCCGATGACGGTGTACTCCAGCCGCTGTTCCGCGCCGATGTGCCCGGCCACGACCTGTCCCGAGGACACCCCGATGCCCGCGTGCAGCTGGGGCAGCTCGGCCCGCAGCCGGTGGGACAGCTCCCGGGCGGCGGCGAGCGCCTGCCCGGCGGGGTCCTCCAGCGGCTGCGGCGCGCCGAAGATGGCCAGCGCGGCGTCGCCCTGGAACTTGTTGATCAGGCCGCCGTGCGCGGACACGACCTCGACGACGATGCCGAAGTACGCGTTGAGCAGGCCGACCACCTCGCCGGGCGGCCGGGTCGCGGCCAGCCGGGTCGAGCCCTTCAGGTCGGCGAAGATGACGGCCGCCTCGCAGACCTCGCCGCCGAGGGCGACGCCGTGTTCGAGCGCGTGCCGGGCGACGTCCTCGCCGACGTGCCGGCCGAACAGGTCGCGGACCCGTTCGTTCTCGCGCAGGCCGGCGGCCATGTGGTTGAACCCCGCCTGCAGGCCGCCCAGCTCGCCCGCGTCGTACACGGGCACGGACGCCTGCAGGTCGCCGCGTTCGACCCGGGCCAGGCCCTCCCGCACCGACCGCACCGGATCGGCGACCGCACGCGCGGCGATGTAGGTGACCTCGAACCCGACCAGCAGCGCGACCCCGCCGAGCACGAGGATCGTGACCGCGAGCTGCGTCAGCGACATGCCGCTCACCACCAGCGCGGCCACCGCGGTGATGACCAGGCCGAGCAGCGGCACGCCGGTGCCGAGCGCCCAGGCGAGCATGGTGCGCGGCGTGATGCCGAACCATCCGTCACGCGGGGTCGCGCGCGAGGCCATCACGACGGCCGCGAACGGACGCAGCAGGCGCTCGGCGAGCAGGTAGACGATCGCGCAGGTCGTGATGGCGCCGAGCAGGGTGATCATGCTCACCTTGAGGGCGAGCAGCGGAGCGTAGGCCAGGTCGATGGCGGCCCACCCGGCCGCCCCGCAGCCCCACAGCGTGGCCTGCATCGCCATCAGCCGCAGCGGCCCGCGCAGGACCGCGCGGCGTTCGATCTCGGACGGCTCCCCGTCGTGGGCGGCGAAGGTGCGCAGCGGCCGGCACAACCGCCACCCCCACACGATCCCGAACGGCGCGCCGAACACCACGTACGAGGAGAACACCACCAGGTTGACGAGGCGCACGCGCTCGGGGTCGGCCAGCCCCGGCGGGTCGGGCATGACGAAGGTCGAGAACAGCAGGACGAACAGCGCGCCGGCGAGGTTGGCGCCTCCGACCGCGACGATGAGCAGCCACCGCGTACGGCGTTCGAGGTGGGCGCGAGAGACGCCGGACGGCCCGTCGAGCCATGCCCGGAGCCGCTCGGCCCGCTTCCTGCCGCCCACCGCCATCCCTCCCGTCGCGGGACATTCGGGGACACTAGTGTTACCGAAAGCCGGTCGGCGGATGACCGTGGGCATCCGATTGGTCGGAAAACGTGGTCGGCGGCGGGGGATATGGTACGCATGCGGATGGGGATCGGACTGGCGGCCCTGGGCCGGCCCGCCTACATCAACCTCGGCCGTGCGGGCGCGCTGCCCGCGGAGCGCACGGTCGAGGCGATGCGCGCCGCGACGTGGCAGGTGCTCGACGCCGCGTACGCGGCCGGGGTCCGGTGGATCGACGCCGCGCGGTCCTACGGCCGGTCGGAGGAGTTCCTCGCGGGCTGGCTGGACGAGCGCGGCCACGCCGACGTCACGATCTCCAGCAAGTGGGGGTACGCCTACGTCGGCGGCTGGCGTTCCGACGCCGACGTGCACGAGGTCAAGGAGCACTCCCTGGACCGGTTCCGCACGCAGCTCGCCGAGACGCGCGGACTCCTCGGCGACCGGCTCGACGTCTACCAGGTGCACTCCCTGACCGCCGACAGCCCGCTCTTCGGCGACGCCGCGCTGCTCGACGCCCTGGCGGAGCTGGCCGCCGAGGGCGTACGGGTCGGGTTCTCCACCTCGGGGCCCGCCCAGGCGGAGACCGTACGCCGGGCGCTCGCCCTGGAGGTCGGCGGGCGGCGCCTGTTCACGACGGTCCAGTCGACGTGGAACGTCCTGGAGTCCTCCGCCGGCGACGCTCTGGCCGAGGCGCATGGCGCCGGCGTTCACGTCATCGTCAAGGAGGGACTCGCCAACGGCCGCCTCGCGGCCGAGCCGCCCGAGACCGTACGGCGCGTGGCGGACGGGCGCGGGCTGACCGCGGACACGGTCGCGCTGGCGGCGGTCCTCGCCAGGCCGTGGGCGGACACGGTGCTGTCCGGTGCGGTGAGCGTGCCGCAGATCCGCACGAATCTCGCGGCGGAATCCGTTTCTCTCGAACCGGGCGAATTGCGCGCTTTGTCCGCTCTCGCCATGCCGCCGGACGCATATTGGCAGGCCAGGGCCGAGCTGCCCTGGAACTGAGGTCGGCCGAGGCTTCGGAATCATTGTCCGAGGTCGGGCAAATGTCGGGACATGGTGGTTTCCATGCGCGAATATGACTCTTGATACCCGATGAGTGACCCGCGATCATCGGGGCCTGTGAGACGAGGAAACCCGATGTCGATTCGACGCCGCTCGGAAGGCCCGGCGCATGGGCGCCTCTGACATCAAGGGAGCCATCCTTGCGGTGATGGCGACGGTCATCTACTACCTGGGGTTCATCGTCTTCCGGGTCGCGGCGAACCGCATGCCCGTGCTGCGCGGCACCCGGCCGTTGCGCCTGATCAGACACACCTATACGAACTGGCTGTGGCTCACCGGCCTGGTCATCGTCCTGTCCGGCGTCGCGACCCAGGTCGAGGCGCTGACGATGCTGCCGCTCAGTCTGGCCGAGCCGATCTTCGTCGCGAGCCTGGTGTTCATCCTCTTCTACGCCGGCGTGTTCTTCCGCGAGCGGCTGACCGGCCGCGAATGGTTCAGCATCGCGCTGTTCGGGGTCGCGACGGCGTTCATCGGCGTCTCCAACGGCGACCGCGAGGTGCTGACCAGCAGTGTCGCCGGTTCCGCCGTGCTGGCCGCCGTGGTCGTCCCCGGCGTCCTTCTCAGCGCGGTGGTGCTGGTCGGCGGCGACGTGCGCGCGTTCGGCCGCCACGCCCGGCCGCTCGCCGGGGTCGCGTACGGGTTCGGGTCCGGCGTCAGCCTCGGCATCTCCGAGCTGGCGATCAAGGGAGTCGCCTCCGTCTACAGCACGCACGGCCTGGCCGCCGCGGCGTACACGACGCCCTATCCGTACGTCGCGGTCGGGATGGCGGTGTTCGGACTGGCCCAGCTGCAGATCGGGCTGCAACGATGCCGGATGTCGATCGTCGTGACGGTGCTGACGGTGGCGGCGAAGACGGAGCTGGCGCTGTTCGGGCCGCTGCTGTACAAGGAGCCCTGGCCGGCCGACCGGTTCCTGCTGGTGCTGAGGCTGGGCGGTTTCGGCCTGGCGCTGCTGGCCCTGGTGCTGTTCCCGCGGCACGAGACCGCACAGGAGGCGACGGGCCTCCCCGTGCTCGTCGCCCGCGAACGCGCCTGAGGCGCGAGAGTCACTCGAAGAGGTCCAGCGCCATGAGGACGAAGGCCCGGTCCTTCGCCTTCTCCTCCTCCGCCAGCTCCGCATAGGGCAGCCTCTGCTCCGGCGGAGCCCAGGCGCCGTTGCGCCGCAGCCAGGCGTCGTGCACCCTGCTGCTGGCGGACTCGATGAACTCCTCGCTCCTCGGGTCCACCCCCCGCAGCCAACTGTCCCGGACCAGTCCGACCGCGAGGTCCGCGGACTCCCTGGTCTCCCGCTGCCAGTCGGCGGGCAGGTCCTGATAGCGGGTGTTGGCGATGTCGACCTGATCTGTGCCGTGACTCGTGATCCATCGCTGGTCGCCGGTCTTCTTGACCCGTGCCGCGTAGCCCCCTCCGGGGAGCCTGCGGGAAGCGCGCCACTCGTCATGCAGCCGGTCTGCCATGATCTCCACCTCCGTGGACGCCTGCGTGTCCGCCGTCAACGTACTCAGTTGGTCGCCTCCGTTCATCGAGCCGCGGTCTCCTGGGATCAATGCCCGCGGAACGCCTCTTCCAGCCACCAGGACGGGCGATGCCTCGTGACCTTGGCGTGGATCAGCAGCGGCCGGTCGCGAGGGCCCGCCAGCCAGTCGGACAGCGGGGCGAGATCCTCCCGGCGCCGGACGGTCAGCGCGGCGCAGCCGAAGCCGCGGGCGATCGCGGCGATGTCGGCCGGCGGGAAGCGGACGGTGTCGAGCGGGTGGCCCTCCGGGCCGAAGTGGTGGACCTCCGCGCCGTACCCCTCATCGTCGTAGACCACGATGACGAGCCCCAGCCCGAGGCGCACCGCCGTCTCCAGCTCGGCGATGCCCATGAGCGCACCGCCGTCACCCAGGGCGGCGACGGTCAGCCGGTGCGGCCGGGCGATCGCCGCGCCGATGGCGGTGGCCAGCCCGAGCCCGATCGACTGGTACGCCTGGGTGAAGACCAGGCCGTCGACGTCGGGGACCTCGAGGTACATCGCGGGGTAGCCCATGAAGTTCCCGGAGTCGACCGCGACCGTGCGCTCGGCCGGCAGCAGGTCGTCCAGGGCGATGGACAGGGTACGAGGATCGATCGACGCCTCGTCGGAGTCGTCGTCGTACGGAATGTCGCGCCAGCGTCGCTCCCGCGCCAGCCGCGCCGCCAGCGCGGGGGAGCGGGCACCGCCCGACGCATGGCCGCGCCGGGCCAGCTCCG
>NZ_JBHLZP010000079.1:0-23287 GCF_042429965.1 Actinoallomurus acaciae | reverse complement strand
ACCCCGCCCGCACCCCGCCCGCACCCCGCCCGCACCCCGCCCGCCCGGGGGGCTCCAGCCCACTCACATTGTCCAGCGCAGGGATCCGCTGACGGAAGTGCCCCGTGACGGCTGTGGATGAAGCTCCCCGTGACGGCTGTGGATAAAGCTCCCCACGGCGGCTGTGGACGAGTCAGTGGACCGTCCCGAGGTCCGGTGTCCTGTCGGACCGTTCGACCACGACCACGGCGGCGTCGTCGGGCAGTCGGCCGCCCACATAGGAAAGAAGATCGTCGCGGAGGTGGCAGACCAGCGCCTCGGGATCGCCGTCCTGCCATGAGGCGAGGCGTTCCGCGAGGGGGTAGAACGCGCCGGACCGGTCCCGTGCCTCGATGACCCCATCCGTGTAGAGCACGAGCAGGTCCCCGGCACGGAACGGCAGGGTCTCCACGGCCTGGCCGGCCGTGACCAGGTCGGTCATCCCCAGCGGCGGGGCGGGGTCGGGAAAGCGCGGCTTGAGGACCCGTCGTCCGCGCAGTACGAGCGGTGGCGGGTGGCCGCGGCTGATCAGGCGCACCACCGGCTCGTCGTCGGGCACCTCGGCCACCGCGGCGGTGATGAAGAACTCCACGGCGTGCGGATACCCCGCGCTGCCGAGTTCGGCGAGGTTGCGGGCGACGCTCTCCTCCAAATGGCCGACGAGCGCGGGCAGGCCGGCACACCGGTGCGCGGCCTCGCGGAACGCGCACAGCACGACCGCGGCGTCGCTGATCGCCGCCAGCCCCTTCCCGCGTACGTCGCCGATCAGCAGCCGGCTCGCGCCGTCGGTGCGGGCGGCGGCGTACAGGTCGCCACCGATGCGGGCCTCGGCCGCCGCGGCGAGGTAGACCGACGCGACACGCAGCGGCCCGATCCGGGCCGGCATCGGGCGGAGTACGACGCGTTGCGCGGCCTCCGACACCGACCGGACCTGTGCGAGCTCCCGTTGACGCCGCTCACGGAGCAGGCAGTAGATCACCAGGAAACATATGATCAACACCAGGGAGGCGATCTGCACCTGGTGGTTGAGCGTGCTCAGCCCGCCGCGCAGCCGTCCGGCGAACAGCAACGCCAGTAGGGCCAGGAGCCCCGAGAGCCCGGTCATCCACGGCCCGCTGAACATGGCGGCCAGGGCCGGGGCCACCGCCAGCAGCGGGCCGAGGTGGACGTCTCTGGGCAGGAGGGCCTCGGCCACCACGATGGCCACGATGAACAGGATCGGGGTCAATCGCCACGCCTGGCTCGGTCGCCACGGTGAGCGGAAGAGGCCCTCGGACTCCCGACGATGCACGTGGACTTTCCTACCCCGGCACATCCTCCGCCGACCGTCGCCCGGCCCGGCCCACCGAGGGCCCGGCCCGGCCCCCCTGGTCATTCGACCTATATCGGGATGGACCACGACTCAAGTGGACGGAATGGCCCCAACGTCGCTCGCCGGGGTCGTAAGATCACGCGGATGTGACCAGAACGGTGCGCTTCCGTACGGACCGGACGGCACGGGTGTCGTCACACCCGGACCGGCGGAGCCACCCCGTACCCGACCCGGCCCGACGACCGTTCCTGTCCTAGTCCCCAGCCCGCGAGGATCTGATGGAGCAACAACTGTTGGTGGCAGCGGTGTGTTGCCTCGCCGTGGTCACACTCGTCGTCGTGGCCGTGCTGGTGCGGCAGCGTCGGACCACCAAGCGCCTGCGCAACCGGATCGGCATGCTCGAAAGCGGCACCGGCGTCCGCGAGAACGAGCTGGCCCACCTGGTCACCGCGCGCCTGCCCGCCCTGGTGCAGACCCTGAACGGCCGGTCGGTCGAGGTGCCCGGCCCGCTGAACCCCCGGCTCGGCGAGGTCCCGTACGGGCGGCACCTGGACAAGATCGTGGAGATGTTCTCCGAGTCCGGCGGCCGGGCCAAGGCGCGCGCCGACGAGTCGGCCAAGGCCACGCTGAAGGCGATGATGCGCGGCGTGCAGAGCCTGGCCAACGAACAGCAGCTGGCGATCTCCCGGATGCAGGCCCAGCACGATGACCCGGACGTGCTCGAGGGCCTGCTCAAGATCGACCACATGAACGCGCAGCTCGGCCGCCGTGCCCAGGTCAGCGCCGTGCTCTGCGGGTCCTGGCCGGGGCTGCAGCGATCCGCCTCCCCGCTCACCGACGTCGTGCGCGGCGCGACCTCCCGGATCCGCGACTACCTCCGGGTGCAGGTGCACTCCCAGGTGAGCGACGCCGTCGTCAGCCGCGCGGTGGAGCCGGTCGTGCTCGCGCTCGCCGAGCTGCTCGACAACGCGGCACGGCACTCACAGCCGAACACCCCGGTCGAGGTCAACTTCCAGCCGGCGCACAACGGGATGGCGATCGTCATCGACGACGCGGGCGTCGCGATGACCACGGAGGAGCTCAAGCGGGCCGGGCGCCTCCTCGCCGGCCGGGACACGGTGGACATCAACCGGCTCGGAGACCCGCCGCAGGTCGGGTTCGCCGTGATCGGCGTGCTCGCGGCCCGGTACGGCTTCAACGTGTCGGTGGACACGCGCTCCCCGTACGGCGGCGTGCGGGCCGTGGTCTTCCTGCCGACGGCGCTGCTGACCCGGATCGACGACCGTCCGAAGGCCGCGGCCTCCAAGACCGCTCCGGCCCCCCAGGAGGCGGTGCCCGAGACGGCCGACGCGGAGCAGAAGCCGTCGCTCACCGCGGGCGGCCTGCCACGCCGCCGCCGTGTGTCCGCCGAGGCGGTCTGGGCCACGGACGCGGCGTCGGAGCGCGCCGGGGTCCCGCAGCAGCGGGCTCCACGGCCGGGATCGGTACCGCCCGGCGAACCCGTCCGGCCGGCCCGGCAGACCGCTGCCGGCCTGGGCGCCTGGCAACGCGGCACCAGGTCCGGCCGCGCCACCGTCCCGCCCGACTCCGAAGGGAAATCGCCGGAATGAACGACGCCGCGACCAACAAGCTCGGCTGGATGCTCGACGATGCCCTCAAAATGCCGGAGACGCGTCACGCCGTGCTGCTCTCCGCCGACGGGCTGCTGATGGCCCACTCCGAGCGGATCAGCGTGGACGACGCCGAACGCCACGCCGCCGGCATGGCCGGTCTGCAGTCGCTCGCCCGGAGCGCGGCGGAGTTCTGCAGCCAGACGGAGACGACGTGGCGGCAGACGGTCACCGAGTTCGACGACGGGTACGTCTTCCTCGTCGCCGCGGGCCCGGGCGCGTACCTGGCGGTCTCGGCCACGGAGAACGTCGACATGGAGGCGGTGTCGTTCCGGCTGCAGGAGCTCGTGCAGCGCCTGGGCAAAGAGCTCAGCACTCCGCCGAGAGGTGATCTGGACGGCGTCCGGTGAGCCCGCCGCGGCACGAACGCGCGTTGGTTCGGCCCCACGTCGTCACCGGAGGCCGCGCGCATCCGACCCGCAACATCTTCGACCTGGTCACGCTCGTGATCGCGAGCCGTACCCAGGTCGCCGGGCTGAGCCCGGAAAAACGCAAGGTGATGGAGCTGTGCCAGGGCGGCGCACTCTCGGTCGCCGAAGTCGCCGCCCATCTCGCGCTGCCCGTCAGCGTCACCAAGGTTCTGCTGTCCGACCTCGTGGACAGCGGGCACATCGTGACCCGCGCGTCCGCTACCGAGCCCGACGAGCCGTCGGACCGTCTGCTCAGGGAGGTATTGGATGGGCTCCGCGCTCGTCTCTGACCGTTTGTACGTGCGTGAGAGTGTGCGCCACTCCGTGAAGATCCTGATCGTCGGGCACTTCGCGGTCGGCAAGACCACGCTCGTCGGAGCGCTGTCGGAGATCAAACCGCTGCGCACCGAGGAACAGATGACCCAGGTCGGCGAGTCCGTCGACGACCTGACCGGTGTGCCGGGCAAGACCACCACGACGGTGGCCATGGACTTCGGCCGCCTCACGCTCAGCGATGACCTCGTGCTGTACCTGTTCGGCGCGCCCGGCCAGGAGCGCTTCAAGGCGCTGTGGCACGACCTGGCGCGCGGCGCCCTCGGCGCGCTGGTGCTCGCCGACACCCGCCGCATCGAGGAGTCCTTCGACGTGATGACGCTCCTGGAGGAGCGCGGGCTGCCGTACGCGGTGGCGATCAACGAGTTCGACGGCGCGCCGATGTTCCCGGAGGACGAGCTGCGCGAGGCGCTCGACCTGCTGCCGACCACGCCCCTCATCACGTGCGACGCACGCGACCCGGCGTCCTCGACCCAGGCGCTGATCTCGCTCGTCGAGTACCTGATCGAGACCAAGAAGCGGGAGTCCGCGTGACCGCCGGTCCGTCCGAGGCCGGCGGTCCGCCACCTGGCTGCCCCGCGCACGAGGGCCGGTATCCGCTGTACCAGCTGGCCGACGAGGCGCCCGCCGTGTACGAGCGCCTGCGCGCGCGAGGTCCCGTCGTGCCGGTCGACCTGTCCCCGGACGTGCCCGCCTCCCTCATCACCGGGTACGACGAGGCCCTCGCGGTGCTGCGCGACCCGACGACGTTCCGCAAGGACCCGCGCGGCTGGCAGCAGACGGTTCCGGAAGACTGCCCGGTGCTGCCGCTGATGATGTACCGCCCGAACTGCCGGCTCGCCGACGGCGCCGCCCACAGCCGGCTGCGGCTGGCCGTCACCGACAGCCTGGACCGCGTCGACGTGTTCGCGCTGCGCGGGTACGTCGAGAAGAGCGCCGACGTCCTCATCGGCCGCTTCGCGGGCCGGGGCGCCGGCGACCTGGTCGCCGACTACGCCCGGGTGCTGCCGCTGCTGGTCTTCAACGAGATGTTCGGCTGCCCGCCGGACATCGGCGACCGTCTCGTGCTCGGCATGAGCGGCATCTTCGACACCGTCAACGCCAAGCAGTCGAACGAGATCATGCGGGACGCCGTCCTGGAGCTGGTGCGGCTCAAGCGGCGGGAGCCCGCGCAGGACGTGACCTCGTGGCTGGCGGAACACCCCGTGGAGCTCACCGACGAGGAGTTGATGCACCAGATCCTCACCCTCCTCGGCGCCGGTACCGAGCCGCTCCAGAACCTGATCGTGAACGGCCTGCGGCTGCTGCTGTCGGACGAGCGCTTCGCCGGTGACCTGTCGGGCGGCAACCTCCAGGTCGAGGACGCGCTCGATGAGATCCTGTGGACCGACCCGCCGCTCGCCAACTTCGCGATCACCTATCCGGGTGAGGACGTGGAGTTCCGCGGCGTGACGCTGCCGAAGGACCAGCCGGTCGTCATCAGCCTCGCCGCCGCGAACACCGACCCGGCCCTGGCCAGCGAGCACCGGGAGGGCAACCGCGCCCACCTGTCCTGGAGCGCCGGCCCGCACACCTGCCCGGCCCAGGGCCAGGCCCGCCTCATCGCCTCGGCGGCCATCGAGAAGGTCCTCGACGCCCTGCCGGACATGGAGCTCGCCGTGCCGGTGTACATGCTGAAGTGGCGGCCGGGCCCGTTCCACCGGGCGCTGCAGTCGCTGCCGGTCAACTTCCCGCCGGTGACGGCCGCGTCCGGAGACGCGGCTCCCGTCCGTACGGCGGCCACCACCGCTCCCCAGGAGGGCCTGGCCGCCGTCCTGGCCCGCAGGCCCGCGCACCGGCCCGAGCCGGGGTCACGGATGGGGCACGTCCGCCGCGCCACGCGGAACTGGCTCCGCCGCCTCTGACCCGCAGCCGTACGGACGCCGTGCGGTCAGAGCCGGCCAGGGCAGCGTGCCGGGCGACGGGTGGTGCTCAGCCGGCACCGAAGTCGCCGTGGCGGCCGCTGCCCTCCGCGAAGCGGGTGGCGCCCTGGCGGGCCTCGGCGTCCAGGGCGACCTGGCCGTGGCGCCATTCGTTCGCCATCGCGGTCTCCATCGGCAGGCCCGCCTGCTCGTAGGCGGACAGGCGGTCGTGGCGCATGCACAGCTGCGGGAAGCGGGCGATCTCCGCCGCCAGTTCCTCGGCGCGTTCTCGCGCCTGGCCGGTGGGGACCACGCGGTTGGCCAGGCCCAGGCGGGACGCCTCCCGCGCGTCGACCGGGCGGCCGGTGAGGATCATGTCCATCGCCGCGCTCAGGCCGATCAGGCGCGGCAGGCGTACGGTGCCGCCGTCGATCAACGGCACGCCCCAGCGGCGGCAGAAGACGCCGAAGACCGCGTCCTCCTCGGCGACGCGCAGGTCGCACCACAGGGCCAGCTCCAGGCCGCCCGCGACCGCGTGTCCGGCCACGGCGGCGATCACCGGTTTGGACGGCCGCAGCCGCGTCGGGCCCATCGGGCCGTGGTCGGACTCCTCCGGCGCGGCCACGTCGAACCGGCCCGCCGAGACCGCCTTCAGGTCCGCTCCCGCGCAGAACGTGCCGCCCTCGCCGTACAGCACCGCGACGCTCGCCTCCGGGTCGGCGTCGAAGGCGGTGAACGCCGCGTACAGCTCGGCCGCGTGCTCGGGATCGATGGCGTTGCGCACCTCGGGGCGGTCGATCACCACGGTCGTGACCGCGCCCGTACGCTCGACGCGGATCATCGGGTCCCCCGCTCGACGCCCGCCCAGAGCGGGTCGCGCAACGCGCGGCGGAGGACCTTGCCGACGCCGCTCTTGGGGATCGCCGAGACGAACTCCACCCGTTTGGGCACCTTGTAACCGGCGAGCCGGGCCCGTACGTGCTCGGTGAGCTCGGCGCCGGTCACCGTGACGCCCGGCCGGGGCACCACGAACGCCACCACGGCCTCCACCCAGCGTTCGTCCGGCGCGCCGACGACGGCGCACTCGGCCACGGCCGGGTGGGAGTGCAGAGCGTCCTCGACCTCCCGCGGATAGATGTTGTACGCGCCGCTGACGATCATGTCCGAGGTGCGGTCGACGAGGTACAGATAGCCGCGCTCGTCGAAGCGCGCCACGTCGCGGGTGCGCAGCCACCCGTCGCCCAGGAAGGTCGCGGCGTTCAGCTCCGGGGCGTTCAGGTAACCGGCCATCGTGAACGGCGCGCGCACCGCGATCTCGCCCGGCTCACCGTCCGCCACGTCGGCGCCGTGCTCGTCGATCAGCCGGATCTCAGCGTCCACCGACGGGTGCCCGCAGGACCCGAGCGGTGCGTCCGGCCCGACGTGGTCGGCGGAGGGCAGCACCGACAGGCACAGCGGCGCCTCGGTCTGCCCGTAGTACTGGCTGAAGATCGGCCCCCAGGCCGCCATCGCCTCCTCGATCACCGGGCGCGGCATCGGCGAGGCACCGTAGATCACCGAACGCAGGCGGCCGGTCTCGGCGGTGGCGCCCCCGGCGGCCAGCAGCATCTGGAGCATCGTCGGCACGAGGTTCGCGTGCGTGACGCCGTGGCGGGGGATCGCCGCGAGGTACCCCTGCGGGTCGAAGCCGTCGAGCACGGCCGCCTGCGCGCCGCGCAGCCAGAACGGCAGCACGAACGTGCCGCTCGCGTGGATCAGCGGCGCGGCGTGCAGCATCACGTCGTCGGCGGCCGGGCTGATGAGGTTGGTCATGATGTTGGCGACGATCGCGGCGTAGCTCGCCTGAGTGTGCTGCGCCGCCTTGAGCGTGCCGGTCGTGCCGGACGTGTAGAGAGCGAGGATCACGTCGTCGGGCCGGGCGGGCAGGCGCGGATCGGCCGCCGACGCCGCGTGCGTCTGCTCCAGCAGGTCCGCCAGACCGAGCGTGCGCAACCCGTCGAGGCGTTCGCGCAGCTCATCGGCGCGTTCCGCCAGCGCCGACTCGTGCACCAGCGTGCGCACGCCGGCGTCGGTGAGCATCCGCGCGTGCTCCTCCACCGACAGCCGGGCGTTCAGCGGCACCCGGCACGCCCGCGCCTTGAGGCACGCGAAGTCCAGCGGCACCGTCCAGAGCCCGTTGCCGAGCAGCAGCCCGACGCGTTCACCCGCCTCGACCCCCATTCCCAGGAGGACGTTGGCCATCCGGTTGGCGGCCTCGTCGACCTGGCGGAACGTCAATGACCGGTCGCCGTACCGGATCGCCACGCGGTCCCCGTGCCGGCGCGCTCCGGCCCTCACCATGTCGACGGTCAGCATCCATCCTCCTCAGCACCGGATGCGTACATCAAACCGTCCACACCGTCGCCGCACTACTCCGACGTGATCTCCGCGGAAGCGACCGCCGGTCCGTACGCAGCCGCGAAGGATGCGTTCACTGGGGTCGGGTGTGCCGACCCGGCCCTGCTCCAGCCGGACGTACCAGTCAACGCTCACGGCCGCGAGCTCGGCCACCGCAGCCCGGGTGTGGAGCCGCCCGTGAGCACGCGGCGGCACCGTCCAGAGCCCGTTGCCGGGCGGCGGCCCGGCGCGTCGCGCCTACCGGCCGGCGCGGGTGAGGTGCGCGTGCAGCAGCGTGGCGAACTCCTCCGGCCGCTCGGCGTACGGGAAGTGCCCGGTGCCGGTCATGACCCCCTCCTCGTAGTCGCCGTACCGCTCCAGCACCCGGCGGGTCTGGGCGATCATCGGCTGTGCGGGGAAGACCTCCTCACCGGGCCACCCGGGGACCATGCCGAGTGCCCCAAGGTGCCCCAGATCGGTCATCGCGCCGTCGGAGACGATCGCGTCCCGGTCGCCGCGGATCCACAGCACCGGCGCCCGGCAGCCCGACTCGGGCAGGTCCTGCCAGCCGAAGTACTTCGGCGAGATGGCATTGAGCACGCCGCGGGTGCCGGGCGCGGTACCCGGCCAGTGCGGCGAGGGCGTGGCGTCGCCGGGGTAGTGGTCGTCGCCGGTCCGCGCGCCGAGGATGCCCGCCAGAAGCTCATCCTCGTTCCGTACCGCTCCCGGCTCGGAGAAGTAGAGCGTGCGGACCACGTTGCGCGGCGACAGCGGGTCGGCGTCGGTCCGGTCGCCGGCCTGGATCGCCGCGACCAGACCGGGGTTGGCGGTGCCGCCGCCGGATCCGGCGAAGTCGGGTGCGCACGGCGTGCCGTCACCTCGCGTGCCGCCATAGCCGTACGGCGAGACGGGCGCGACCAGGGTGATGGTCCGGACCCGGCCGGGATGCCGGGCGGCCAGGTCCATGACGATGCCGCCGCCCATCGAGTGGCCGACCAGGTGCACCGCGCCGAGGCCGAGGTCGTCCAGCAGCGCGACGAGGTCGTCCCGGAAGTCGCCGACGCCACGGGTCGCGTCCACCGGCTCGGGTCGGCCGTTGCCGAATCCGCGCAGGTCGGGTGCGATGCCGCGCAGACCGGCCGGGAGCAGGCCGAGTTGCTCCCGCCAGGCGGATCCGTCGGAGAGGTTGCCGTGCACGAACAGCACGGGTACCCGTACATCCATCGCCACTCCATGACGCAGTAGATCAATCCCGACAAATTAGCCCGATGGATCACCTCCCAGATAGGGCGGCGGCCGTCGAGATCGTTCCCGGGAAGGCCGGGGCCGGGCCGTCGCGGGGTACGGAAGAGCGTGGAAACCGCAGGTGAGAGCCCCGGCGCGACATCGCGACGTACCGCACGGGGGATACGCGTCCGGGGGGAGCAGATGTCGGAGGCAGGCAGGCCGCTGGGGCTCTCCCGGACCGTCAGGAGAATCGTCTGGTCGGCCGTTTTCGCCGGGTTCGTCGTGGGCGGCCTGTACGCGGTCATGGGGCTGATGGGCCAGGGCACGCGTCTTCTGTCGCCCGTGGTGTTCGTCGTTCTCGTCCTCGTCGGCCGGCCGCTGGCGGTGCTGGGCGGCCGTACCCGCCTCTCCGGCGGCGACATCGCCGCCCGGCGGCCTCCGCTGTGGCGTGTCGTCCCGTGCTCGCACGTCGGCCTGGTGAAGGTCCGGCGTGGGCTGCTCCTGGAATGGCCGGTCCTCTGCCTGCGCGACGGCAGCCTGGTGGAGCTCGCGGCGCCGACCCGGTTCTGGTTTCTTCCCGACCCGGAGTTCGACCGTGGCCTGGACGCGCTGTGCGCCTACGTCCGTGGGCACGCGGTCGCCGTGCCCCGGCATCAGTGGAGCGTGCCCCGGCTGGCCGCCGGCCCGCTGCTCATCGCGGTCGCGGTCGCGCTCGTGCTCATCGACCCACCGTGGGCGAGCGACGCCTGGCCGCTGCGCCAGCACGCCCGGCGCCTCCCCGACGCATGCCGGATGTTCGACGCCCAGGCGCGGGTGCTGCTGCCGGGGGCCGTGGTGGACCGGATGCTCAGCCGCAGTGACGACGACCCGCACGTCGCGCGGCACACGTGTCTGTGGAACTCCACTCGCCTCGCGGCCGACGGGACGACGCTCGTCGACATCGGGCGGCTGAGCGTCGCGATCGAGCTGGAGCACGGCATCGGGCGGATCAGCGACGCCGAGGAGGCCCACCGCGACTTCCAGCGGGAGACGCGGATCGAGGCCGGCGAGTACGAGACGAGGATTTCGCATCTGGGCGACGAGGCCGAGCTCATCGACATGAATCCCGATGCGGATCTCGCCTGGGTCGCCGTCGCCGCGCACCGGGCCAACATCGAGGAGAAGATCGACCTGATGTACCGGGACCGGTCGCGCGAGCGGGAGGCCGCCAAGGCCGCCGAGCGGCTCGCCCGGCTGGGCCTGTCGGAGATCCACTTCCACCGAACGTAGCGGCCGGTCATCCACAGGCTGTGGACGACCGAGACTGGCGAGCGGGATGGAAGAGGATGTCCGCGCAGGACAGAGCCATGAGACGTGAGGGCCACTCTCCGGCCAAGTCGCTGACCGGGAGGCGCTTGACCGGCTACCCCTGGTAGTCGGTGCGTTCACTGGAGTCGCCTGCCTCCCTCGGCTGCGGGTCCGCCGGAAAGGAGGCCGGGAGATGCCGTGTACGCAGCCTGCGGAGCGGTACTGAGATGGTGCACGGCGGCGTGGTGCTGGCCGGAGTGGACGGCACCGACTCGGGGCGCGTCGCACTGCAGACCGCCGCGGCCGAGGCGGTGTCGGGCGGGCTCCGGCTCGTGGCCCTGCACGTACGCCGGACGCCCCGGCCGCTGGAGCTGATGGCCTGGGAGGCCTATCCGCTGGCGGAGCAGTGGCGGGACGAGCTCGAGCTGGAGGCCTGGCTGCAGTGCGCGCTCCTGCTCGCCGACCTGCCGCTGGAGTGGGAGTACACGGTCGTCGACGGCGAGCCGGCCCAGGCGCTGCGCTCGCATGCCGCGGACCGGCACGCCTGCGCGGTCTTCGTCGGCTCGCGCATCCGCACGGGCTGGGCGGCGCGCCTCCATCGCTGCCCGGCCCTGGACCTGGAGCGCCGCTCGCCCTGCCGGGTGCGTGTGGTCCGCTTCCCCGACGTGCCGAACACCGTGTGAGGCTCAGTGGGTCGTGTGGGCGGGGGAGAGCCGGACACTGCTGATGGTCATCGGCGTGCCGGTGAACGCGCAAAGGTAGATCCGCGGCTTCTCGGCGACGGATACCGAGTACACCTTGCCGGGCGGCAGCAGCACGTACCAGACGGAGGCGTGCGGACCGACGGTGATGGGGCCGGAGCCGATCCGCCACAACCCGAGGTGCCCTGCCGACCACAGCGGGGTCATGAGCAGGAAGTAGCCGTCCTGGGATCGGGTGGCGAGGTAGAACGCGCACCAGGGCAGGACGGTGGCGGCGGGGCCGAGCCGCTTGATGAAGAGCGCGAAGGCCGCGAGCAGGCCGAGTTCGAGGAGCATGCTGCCGTAGGAGTAGAAGTCGAGGCGGCTGCTACCGGCCGTGAGGTAGTACGGGATGTCCGTCGCGCCCTGGCCGTGGAGGATCGCCCCCTGGGTGAGCGGGAGGAGAAGGCCGGAAAGCCAGGCCTTCGGATCCTGGATGATGAAGTAGGCGTTGATGAGCAACCAGGTCAGCGATGCGATGCTGGTGTACGGGGCGACCACGGCCAGCGCGGACCGGTGGCCTGTTTCGCCGCGCCGTACGAGGTAGCCGCCCACGATCAGGAACGGGGCGAGGAACCACGGCAGTTGCTGGGCGGCGCAGGCGGCGCCCAGACAGACGGCGCGCAGCACCCCGTACCGGCCGAGACGACCGCCCGCGCCGGTGGCCGGCCAGCGAACGACGGACGGGATCAGCAGGGGGCCGGGAGCAGCCACCGCAGGACGACGGTTCCGGCGATCAGCGCGCCCGTGGCCAGTGCGGTGACCGCCGCCGCGCTGTGCATGACGGCGTAGAAGGGCGCGGCGAGCACGACGGCCAGCGGCGGGTAGGCGTAGGTGTAGTCCGCCCCGCCCGACATGGTCTTGGTGACCGCGATCGGACCGTGGAAGATCGAGGGCCACGGCTGACCGTAGATCGGATGCCCGCCCAGGAACTCCCGCGTGGCCCGGGCGGTCAGCGCGGCCTCGTCGGTGCCCGCGTACCTGCACAGGACGAGCACGATCGCCACCATGAGCACGGCCAGATCCACCCGGGCCAGGGCCCTGCGCCTTCGAACGACGAGAGTGAGGACGCCGAGGATCAGGATGGCCGCGTAGCAGGCCGAGATCACCGCCGCGACCGGCGGGTGGGACGACACCGCGCTCGTCCACGCCCCACGGGTTCCGATGAACAGGCTGATCGTGGCGAGCAGCGCCATCCCCCGGTGCCACCGCGGCGGGGCCGCGGCCATCGGCCGGCCCACATCCGCCGTCGTCAGGGGAGGGTCCGGAGGCCGGGTCGCCCGGTCGAGCCTCGCGGCGCCGTGAGACGACTCACTCATACCGGTGACCCCCTGTTCTTCGCGCCGCAGGTCACGGCTGGGCAAACCAGGAATAGGAGATATCTACAAGGTTGTAGATTATAGGCCGGGGTGCCGGAGGCAGAGAGGGCGATGCCCAGATGAGAAGCGACAGCGGCCTGGGTCGCGTCCTGGTGATCGTCCCGACGTACAACGAAGCGGACGACATCACCGTCGTGGCGGGCCGGCTGCGCGCCTCGGTTCCGGAGGCGCATCTGCTGATAGCCGATGACAACAGCCCGGATGGCACCGGAAAGATCGCCGATGAGATGGCCGAGTCGGACGGGCACATCCACGTCATGCATCGCCCGGGCAAGCAGGGGCTGGGCGCGGCCTACCTGGCCGGTTTCCGCTGGGGCATCCAGCACGACTATGACGTGCTGGTGGAGATGGACGCGGATGGCTCGCACCGCCCGGAGGAACTGCCACGGCTGCTGACCGCGTTGGAACGGGCCGACCTCGTACTGGGATCGCGTTGGGTGACGGGCGGTCGGGTGGTCAACTGGCCGAGGTCCCGCGAGTGGCTCTCACGCTGCGGCAGCGCGTATTCACGCTTCATGCTCCGGTTGCCGGTCCGCGACGTGACGGGCGGCTACCGTGCCTTCCGGGCCGGCGCACTGACCGGCCTGGACCTGGACGAGGTGCGGTCGCAGGGCTACTGCTTCCAGGTGGACCTGGCCAGGCGCGCCGTCAGTGCCGGGTTCCGTGTGGTCGAGGTGCCGATCACGTTCGTCGAACGAGAGCATGGGGTCAGCAAGATGAGCCGGGCGATCGTCGTCGAGGCGCTCTGGCGCGTCACCGTCTGGGGGCTGACGTCCCGGCTGGGGGCGCGACGAGCCGGGTGAACGGCCCCCGCACCCGCTCGACGTCGCCCGAGAAGGTCCCGAGCGTGGGCGGCGATCAGGCTCGCGGGGACAGCGAGGCGGCCAGCGCGCGCACCGCTTCGAGCCGCGCGGGGTCGGCGAGCGCCGAGCCCAGCGAGACGCCGGCCGCACCGGCGTCCAGGTACGTCCGCGTGTTTCCGGCGTGCATGCCGCCGGTGGCGACGAACCTCGCGTCGGGGAAGGGCCCGTGCATCGACCGCAACCAGCCCGGCCCGAGGTCGGAGGCCGGGAACATCTTCAACCAGCCGAGACCGAACGCCGTGGCGCGTTGCACCTCGGTCGCCGTCGCTACGCCCGGCAGGTGGGGCAGCCCCGCGTCGATCGATGCCTCTGCCACCTCACGGTCGAACCCGGGGGCCACCGTGAACGCGGCACCGGCCTCGGCGGCCCGCCGTACGTGGTCGACGGTGATCACCGTGCCGGCGCCCACGGGCATGCCCCGCGCCGCGCCGGCGTCGACCGCCGAGGACAGCGCGTCGAGCGCCGCCGCCGACTGGATCGGCACCTCGACGAGGTGCACGCCGATGTCCCATGCCAGTTCGGAGAGTTCGACCGTCCTCACGGTGTCGAAGCCGCGCAGGATCGTCATCAGCGGCAGCGGCGCGAAGTGCGCCGCGAAGAAGGCGGAGCCGTCGCGTTCGGCCGCCCGGCTCATGATCGGACCTCGCGGAGGGCGCGGAGATGACTCGCGTCGACGTGATCCGCGGTGGACCCGAGGGCGAGCGCGGCCGTGCGGTGCCCGAGGCGCAGACAGGCGCCCGGCGGGGCGCCGGCGAGCAGAGCGGACAGGTATCCGGCGGCGAACGCGTCTCCGGCGCCGACCGGCTCCACCACCTCGACCTTCTCGGCGGGCTCGAAGTGGCGGCCCGTCTCGTCGAAGAGCGTGGCCCCCACGTCGGCGTCCTTGACGATGAGGCGGGCCGGCCCGCCGATGAGGTCCCGTACGTCGTCCGGCGAGGCCGTGCCCCACAGGACGGCCGCCTCGTCGAGCCCGACCAGGACGATGTCCGCCCGGCGCGCCGTGTCGAGGAGGGCGGTGGACGCCTCGCCCGTGTTCCACAGGCCGGCGCGGTGATTGACGTCGAAGGCGCGGACTCCGCCGGCCTCCCGCGTCCGGTCGAACAGGACGGACACGGCCTCGGCGCAGGAGGCCGAGAGCGCGACGGTGACACCCGAGGTGTAGGCGAGAGGGCCGGCCGACAGGTCGACGGCGTCCAGATCCCGCGGGCTCAGGCGTGAGGCGGCGGAGCCCGTCCGGTAGTAGTAGACGTCCGTCTTCTCCGGCGCCGGGTCCTTGAAGTAGACGGCGGTCGGGGCTCCCGGGTCGCGGACCACCGCCCGCGTGCCGACCCCGGAGGCCGCTATCTCGGAGACGATTCTTTCGCCGAGCGGGTCCGCGCCGACACGGCTCACCCAGGTCACCCGGTGACCGAGGTCCGCGAGGTACTGCGCCGTGTTCGACTCGGCGCCCGCCACCCGCAACCAGGCCTGTGTCGCCTCGCGCAGCGGTGTGGACGCCGCCGGGGTCACGAGCACCATCGACTCGCCGAGACACACGATGCCGGGCGCCGGAGCGCGAGCGGAGCGGGAATCCGGTACGTCGTCGACGTTCGTATCGCCCATCGGGAACCCCTGTGATGCGACTGTGCAAATCATGCACACCCTGTGCAGATTCCTCGCACAGCAGCATACTGATCCGGCCTCCGGCACGATCGCACGCCGAGGGAACCGCGATCCGCCTCCTCCAGCCTGGACCTTGAGACGCCCGGTTCCGGTAGGAACGCGAACGGCGTCCGGCCCGCATGCGGGCCGGACGCCGTTCTCCTCGATCCTTCGCCGGTCAGGCGGACGGCGTGGCGGGGCCCTCGCCCGCGCCGGTCTCCTCGATCGCGGCGGCGATCTCGTTCAGGTCGGCCTGGGTCAGCTCCAGGTCGGCGGCCGCCAGCCAGCCGTCGACCTGGTCCGGGCGTCGGGCGCCGACGATCGCGCCGGTCACGCCGCTCCAGGCCAGGGTCCAGGCGACCGCCACGGCGGCGGGCTGGACCTGGTGCCGCTTCGCGACGGGCACGAGCGCGTCCGCCAGCGCGAGGTTGGTGTCGAGGTTCGTGGTGAAGTCGGGGCTGTGCCGGCGCCAGTCGTCCTCCGGCAGCCTCTCGACCCGCTCGCGGGAGAACGCGCCGGTCAGCAGGCCCGCCTGCATCGGCGAGTAGACGATCACGCCGGTGCCGTGCGCCTCGCACCAGCCGATCTCGGCGGCGGCCGAGCGGTGGATCGCCGAGAACGGCGGCTGGAGCGAGTCGACGTGGCCGACCTTCTCGGCGGCCTCCAACTGGTTCAGGTCGTGGTTCGACAGGGCCGCGGCGCGGATCTTGCCCTGTTCCTTGAGGTCGAGGAGCGTCTGCCAGTACCCCTCCAGCGGTGTGCCGTCCTCGGCCGGCCGGTGCATCTGGTACAGGTCGATGCGCTCGACACCGAGGCGGCGCAGCGAGTCCTCCACCTCGCGGCGGATCTCGGCGCCGGTCCGCCGCGCCGGCTTCCGGCGGTCGGCGGGATCCCAGACCAGACCGCACTTGGTGAAGACGTACGGCCGGTCGGCCTCGGGGATGTCCTTGAGCGCCTGGGCCACGACCTCCTCGGAGTGCCCGAGCCCGTACACGGCGGCGGTGTCGATCCAGTTGACACCCTGCTCGACGGCGTACCGGATCGCCGCGACCGACTGCGCGTCCTCCTGCGGCCCCCAGGCGAACGCCCAGTCGCCGCCGCCGATCGCCCACGCCCCGAAGCCGACGCGCGTGATCCGCATGTCGGTCGTGCCGAGCTGTTTGGTGGGAAGTGCCATGGTTCTCCTCAGTGAAGGTAGATCAGGCGGCGTCGAGCTCGGCGAACTCCTCGGGGGTGAGTTCGAGGTCGGCGGCCCTGGCCGAGTCGCTGATCGTCTCGGGGCGGCTCGAACCGGGGATGGGAATCACGACCGGCGACTTGGCGAGCATCCACGCCAGCGCGACCTGCTGGGGGCTCACCCCGCGCGCCTCTCCGATCCGGGCGAACGCCGTGTGCTTACCGCCCAGGTCGCCGGCCCTGGGGATGCCGCCCAGCGGACTCCACGGCAGGAACGCGACGCCGAGCACGTCGCACAGGCGCAGCTCGTCCTCGCTGCTGCGGAAGGCGGGGGAGAACTGGTTCTGCACCGACACGAGGCGTCCGCCGAGGATCTCGTTCGCCTCCCGGATCTGGCCCGGGTCGGCGTTCGAGATGCCGGCCATGCGGATCTTGCCCTCGTCCAGCAGGTCCCGGAGGGCGCCGATCGAGTCGGCGTACGGCACGGACGGGTCCGGCCGGTGGTGCTGGTAGAGCCCGATCGCCTCGACGCCGAGGCGTTTGAGCGAGGCGTCGCAGGCCCGCTTGAGGTAGGCGGGCGAGCCGTCGAGCCCCCAGGAGCCGTCCCCCGGACGTGTGTGGCCGCCCTTCGTGGCGACCAGCACGTTGGAGGTGTCTCCGCCGTACGTGGCCAGCGCCCGCGCGATCAACGACTCGTTGTGCCCGATGTCGTCGGGGCCGAGGTGGTAGGCGTCCGCGGTGTCGATGAGTGTCACGCCCGCGTCGAGCGCGGCGTGCACCGCGGCGATCGAACGGCTCTCCTCAGGGCGTCCCTCGATCGACATGGGCATGCCCCCGAGACCGATCGCGCCGACCTGGACGTCACCGATTCGGCGAGTACGCATGTGACAAGACCTCCAAGATGGCGTGCGTCAGGGCTGCAGCCGCCGGCGGGCACGGGCCCGGTGTACGGGCCGACGGCGCGGCTCTTCGGGCCGCGCGGGCGCGCTGATCGGCGGCTGTCGTCAACAGCCTCTCTGCACGGCTTCCCCGTGTCCAACAGAAAAAACCGATGGAATCAAGCAGCCGGAGTGATGAATCGCCGAACCGGTCCGCTCCCTCGAACGTCAGGCGCCCCCCTGCCGGTCCACGGCAGGCGGCGGTCCCCGGTCGCGATGCCAGTCTTTTGACTTTTTACGCTGTTTACCTTTTTTACGATTACTTTAGGTATGAGGTGCGTCACGTCGGCTATTTGGGTTGCTTTTCCGGTATTCGACTGCTCTAGGGTTGGCAACCGATATCCCCGCACAGCAAAGGAAATCGGGTTGAACAAGGTAAAAGCGGCTCTCGTGGCCTCGTCCGTGGGGCTGATCGTGGCTGGCGTCGCGGGCTGCGGATCCGACCACGCCGCCACCGCCCATGTCGCCTCCGCCCAGAAGTCCACCGGAAACCAGCCGGTCGTCGCGCCGCAGTCCGTTCAGAGCAGTGCGGTCAAGCGGGTGAGCTTCCGGTGCAAGTCGCCGGCGTCGGAGTTCCTCAACATCTCGTACAAGCCGGCGTGGGACACGAAGTTCTATTTCAACAACCACTGCGCGCAGAAGCGGCGTATCACCATCACGCAGTCCGGATGGCCGGGCTCGCACAGCTTCACGGTGAATCCCCGCACCAAGGGAAACAAGACCTATTACATGGGGCACAACTCTTCGATTCACGTCACTTCGTCCTGACGTATTCGGGCGGCCCCGGGCTGACGGCGCCGCTCCGTGCGACGGCCCCCGCCGTGCGCGACCGGTCACGGCCTCGGCATCGCGAACCGGACTCCGCTCACGGCGGGGCTCCCGCTCTGGCCCTTCGGCCCGGCCGGACGCGCCGGCGGAAAGAACCGGATGAGATCAAGCAGTTAGAGTGATGAATCGTGGAACTGCGTCATCTGGAGTACTTCGTCGCCGTGGCCGAGGAACGCCACTTCACGCGTGCGGCCGAACGCCTGCGCCTCGCGCAGTCCGGGCTGTCCGCCTCGATCCGTTCCCTCGAACGTGAGCTCGGCGCCCCGCTGTTCGTCCGCAGCACACGGCGGGTCGCCCTCACCGAGGCAGGACGCGCGCTGCTCACCGAGGCCCGGCGTACGCTCGCCAGCGTCGCGGCCGCCCGCAGCGCGGTCGCCGCCGTCCAGGGCCTGCTGCGCGGCACCGTGTCCATCGGCACCGAGCAGTGCCTGGCCGTCATCGACCTGCCCACGGCGCTGTCCCGGTTCCGCGCCGTGCATCCGGGCGTGGAGGTCCGGCTTCGCCAGGGCGGCTCGTCCAGGCTGCTGGAGGAGGTCCGTACGGGCGGTCTGGACCTGGCGTTCGTCGCGCTGTCCGGCGGGCGCGCGCCGGCCGGGGTCGGGCTGACGCCGCTGACGGCCGAGCCGATGATGCTGGTGTGCCACCCCGGCCACCCGCTCGCCGCGCGCGAGGTGGTCGACTGGTCCGCGCTGGCGGACGAGATCTTCGTCGACTTCCATCCCGACTGGGGCGCCCGGCAGGTCACCGACCGGGCGTTCGGCGCCGCGGGTCTCGCACGGCACGTGGCGGTGGAGGTCAACGACGTGCACAGCCTCCTCGACTTCGTCGCCGCCGACCTGGGCGTGGCCCTGGTGCCGCGGCCGATCGCGTACAAGAAGAACAAGAAGGTCGTCGCGGTGCCGCTGCGCGCGACGGCTCCGGAGTGGGTGGTCTCGGTCGCGGTCCCGTCCAACGGCCCGGCCAACCCGGCGACGGACGCCCTGCTCGCCATCGCCCACGAGTCCGCCTCCGCCGACCGCGCCGCGCCCACCCCGATCTGACGCCCGGGGACGGCACCGGAGCCGTCAGCGCCGCGGCTTCTCGCGGAACACGACCCAGCGCATCACGGCGTACATGTAGACCGCCTCGCACACCGCGGCGGCGACGCGGGCGACGTGGTACTCCAGCCCCAGCTCGGCCAGCCCCGTGCCCACGCCGAGGATGAACGCGCCGTAGTTGATCGCGATCGCCACCAGGTAGACCGCGACCTGCGGTCCGACCGGGCCGTGTGAGCGGAAGTTGACGGCGCGGTTCAGCAGGAAGCTCAGCCCGAACGCCAGGAGATAGGCCGACGTGACGGCGAGCGGCAGTGGCCAGCCGAGACCGCCGCGGAACACCGTCAGCAGCGCCAGGTCCACGCCGAACGTGAACCCGTTGATGATCGCGAAGCCCAGCAGGCTCGGCGGCACCAGGCGAGAGAGGCCGAACGGCAACCGGCGTACGAGCGCGGCGGTGAACGCGTGGAACCGATGTCGCCGGGTGGCCGAACCGGCGATGACCTCGACGACCATGGTCTCCCTGCCGTGCGGATGGTCCGGGCCTGCTGCCGGGCGTCAGGTGACGATGGCCCAGACCTGGACGTCGCGGTGTTCGCCGTCGACGTGGAAGGCCTTGCGATGGGTGCCCTCGTGCGTGAAGCCGAGGCGCCGGGCGGCGGCGATGCTCGCCTCGTTACGCGGATCGCACAGCCACTCGACCCGCGTCATCCCGCGCACGTCGAGCGCCCAGTCTATGAGGACCCGGCCGGCGCGGGTGATGAGGCCGCGCCCCCACGCCTCCGGAGCGAGCCAGGCGCCGATCTCACAGACGCCCTGGGCGGCGTCGAACGTGCGGTACACCAGTTCGGCGTCGTCTCCGAGCCCCCGGTTGAACACTCGAACCTCCGATGTCGGATCTCCCGCGACATACCGTCGCATCGCCGTGGCCGACCCTCTGACCCGGGTGCCCCGAGCCGCGTACGGGGGACGAAGAACGCCCGGACCTTCCCATCCCGGCGGTACGGGGCCGAGGGTTCAGGCGGATCCGCCTGGATCGTCGGTCTCTCCTCGGGGGTCCCGTGGCGCCACCGCGGCCAGGACCGGCTCGTCCGCCGCGGAATCGGGGGAGCCCACCAGGGAGCCCTCCCGGCGGGGCAGCAGCAGGGGCGTGGCCAGCAGGAGCACGCCCGCGATCCCGATCGCGACGCGGGGGCCGGTCAGCCCGGCCAGCAGCCCCCACAGCGCGGCCAGCGCCGCGACGGTGGCGTTCTTCGTGACCGCCCACGCGGACAGCACCCGGGCGACGCGGTCCGTCGGCGCGAGCTCCAGCCGCCGGGTGGCGAGCACCGGGTTGTACACGCTGATGCAGGTGATCAGCCCGAGCTCGACGGCCATGACGAGGATCAGCCCGGGGACTCCGGGCCGGATGAAGGCCAGCCCGACCGGCCAGCACGCGGCCAGCGTGCCGGCGACCAGCACGACCTTCCGCCGACCGTACCGGGCCACGAGCCGGCCGGACAGCCGGGAGCCGATGAGCCCGCCGGCGCAGGGGCCCGCGAAGGCCAGGCCGAACTGCCAGGGAGCGAACCCCAGGCGGCCGAGCATGAGGACGGTCAGCAGCGGCTCGGTCGCCAGGATCAGGCCGCCGACCAGGCTCGAGTTGAGGAACAGCGCGCGCAGCTCCGCGTGGGCGAGGATGTACCGCCACCCGTCGAACAGGTCGCGGGCGCGCGGGCGCGCCGCCTCGGGCCGGGCGGGCCGTGGTTCGTCGCCGCCGATCGCCCGGATCCCCAACGCCGACAGCAGATAGCTGACCGCGTCGGCCATCACCGTCGTCACCGGGCCGAGCAGCCCGATCGCGACTCCGCCGAGAGGCGGCCCGAGCATGGTCGCGGTCCACGTGGTGGACTCGAACCGCCCGTTCGCGACGAGCAGGTCCTCCTTCGGCACGAGGGCCTTCAGGCACGCGCCGCTCGCCGACCGGAACGCGATGTCGGCCGCCCCGACGACGATCGACACGACGAGGAGCTGGACGAAGGTGAGCAGGCCGAGCGCGTACGCGGCCGGGACGCTCAGCATCGCCGCGAACCGGACCAGGTCCGTCGCGACCATCACCGGCCGCTTGCGGCGGAACTCCACCCAGGGGCCGAGCGGCACCGCCAGCACCGCGCCCACCGCCATCCCCACGGCGGCCAGCGCGGACACCTCCGGCGGCCCGGCGTGCAGCACCCTGACCGCGATCAGCGGGAACGCGTTGAACGCCAGCCACGTGCCGACCGTGCTGACCGCGAACGCCGCCCACAACCACCGGAACTCCCGGCCCAGCGACCGCCTCATCCCGACCTCCCCGTGGCATCGACCGAGGCGATCCAACAGCGAGAGACCCGTCGGCATCAAACAACCGTGCGATGTAGGGCCACAGCCGCCGGTTGTGCGGCCCGCTCATTCGGGGCGTCCTGCCGATGAGACGCAGGTCCCCCGCGCCACGACCAACGGGTTCGGCGTTCAGCCGTCGGTGAATCCGGCGGACGCGTGTCATCGCGTCGGACAGGATCGAAGACGACGTAAGGAGGCCTCATGCGTGTCGCGGTCCTGGCCGACATCCACGGCAATCTCCCCGCGCTCGAAGCGGTGCTCGCCGAAGTCGAGGCGTGCGGAGCCGACGCGATCGTGCTGAACGGCGACATCGCGACCGGGCCGATGCCCGCCGAGACGCTCGACCGGCTGGCCGCGCTGGGCGAGCGCGCCGTCTGGGTCCGTGGCAACGGCGAACGCGAGGTGGCCGACGCCTTCGACGGCACGCTCGCCCCCGGGCCGCCCGACGTGGTCCGCCAGACGGCGGAGTACTGCGCGACCCGGCTGGAGCGGCGGCACCGGGCGCTGCTCGCGGACCTGCCGCTGTCCGTCACGCTGGAGGTCGCCGGGCTGGGAGCCGTACGGTTCTGCCACGCCACCGCGCGTGACGACGCCGAGTTCGTCCTCGTCGACTCGCCCCTGGACCTCTACCGCGAGGCGTTCGCGGGCACGGATGAGCCGACCGTCGTGCTCGGCCACACCCACATGCCCTTCGACCGTCTCGCGGACCGTCGCCGGTTCGTCAACCCGGGCAGCGTCGGCATGCCGTACGGCGCGGGCCCCGGCGCGCACTGGGCCCTGCTCGGACCCGACGTGGTGCTGCGGCACACGGCCTACGACGCGGCGGACGCCGCACGAACGTTCCGCGCCGAGGCGCCGGGCTATCCGGGCCTCGCCGACTTCATCGCGGAGAACCTGCTGAGCGTGCACTCCGACGCCGAGGCCCTGGCGGCCTTCTCCGGCGCGGCCGGGTCCTGACGGCCGCCCTCCTCGCCACGCCGTCGGACAAGGTTCGCATCCCGGTTACGCGGGGTTGCGACGCCGGTCGGCCGCCCAGGTGATCGTACGAGGGTGGGAGGCGTCAGAGTGGTGCGGCTGGCCAACGCCATCGCGCCCCATTCCGGTGGCCTGCGGACCGCCCTGCGGGAGCTCGGCGCGGGCTACGTGCGGGCCGGGCACGATCCGGTGCTGATCATGCCCGGCCTGCGGCCCCGTGACGAACAGACCGAACAGGGACGGGTCATCACGGTCCCCGGCCCGCTCGTGCCCGGTACCGGCGGCTACCGCGTCATCACCGCGCGCCGGTCGCTGCGGCGGCTGCTGGAAAAGCTGGAACCGGACCGGCTGGAGGTCTCCGACCGTACGACGCTGCGGTGGACCGGAGAGTGGGCGGCCGCGCACGGTGTCCGGTCGATGATGGTCTCCCACGAGGGGCTCGACGGGCTGCTGCGCCTGCTCGGGCCGCCCGGACTGCCCGCGGAGCGGCTCGCCGACCGGATGAACCGCGCCAGCGCGGAGTCCTACGACGTCGTCGTCTGCACCACGAAGTGGGCCGCCGCGGAGTTCCGCCGGCTCGGCGTGCCGAACCTCGTCCGCGTGCCCCTGGGCGTCGACCTGGGCTCCTTCTCACCCGACCGGCACGACGCGGCGCTGCGGTCCGCGCTGACCGGGGACGGTGGACCGCTGCTGGTCCACTGCGGCCGGCTGTCGCCGGAGAAACGGCCCGACCGGCCGATCGACGCACTGGCCGAGCTGCGCCGCCGGGGCGTGCCGGCGACGCTCGTCGTGATCGGCGACGGGCCGCGGCGGCGATCGCT